>JAGQNH010000043.1 GCA_020428185.1 Candidatus Saccharimonadota bacterium
TTCAAGCGATAAAAATCATAATGCACCAATCGTCGACCCTCTGTAGCTTCATAAATACGACTAATCGTAAAGCTTGGACTTTGAACCGTCTCGTCTACGTGCATGCCCCTTGCAACACCACGTACAAATGTCGTCTTACCAGCACCAACGTCACCAACCAACTCAATAGTCTCTCCACCGGTCAATGTCTTACCAAGAACACTGCCGAGATCCTGCATCTGTTTGTTACTATTCACCTCAATCATTTGTCATATTATACCCTATACTCTCTACTCTAAAAAAACTCTAGCATTTTGCAAGTGCATCTTCTACAATGGAATGTGATTATGCATATATCGGATGGGACATTAGAGAAGCTACTAGCACAAAGCAAACGCTTCTCTGACGAAGATATATCAGCTCTCAAGTCTGAGAGTTCTCGTGCTCATAAGCCGCTATATCAACATGTCATCGACAAGAAAGTCATTGATGACAAAACACTCACAAAACTTTTTGCTGAATATACAGGCATCCCCTACATTGAGCTGACTCAAAAAGACGTATCGTCCGAACTTCTCAAAAAGATTCCAGAACGTATCGCTCGTCAATACAATGCCGTATTATTCCAAGTAGACAGCAGTGGCCTCATGCACCTCGCAATGGAAGACCCTGACGATGTTCAGGCGGTTGACTTCATCCAAAAGCAAATTGGATCCAACACCAAAACATACATTGCATCCCATGCCAATATTCAAGCAGCTCTCGAAAATTATCGTGGTAGCGTCGACCAAGAGCTATCAAACGTTATCGACACACAACGAGAAGAGGCAGTTAAGCAAGAGGAAGCGGTTAAAGACGAGGATGTGAGCGAAAACTCACCAATTGCGCAAACAATCAATCTCTTGTTGGAATATGCTATTAGGAGTAGTGCGAGCGATATCCACATAGAACCTCGAGAAGGTTTTGTCGAAGTTCGCTATCGTATTGATGGCATCTTAAAGGAAGTAAATCGACTACCACGAAATGTTCACGCAGCACTGATTAGTCGTATTAAAATTCTCTCCAACCTTAAGATCGACGAACGTCGTGTGCCTCAAGACGGCCGCTTCAAAGTCAATATCAGTGGCAAACAATACGCCCTGCGTGTCAGCACACTCCCTATTGCTGACGGCGAAAAGGTTGTTATGCGTATCCTAGACGAATCAAATCAAGCAGTTAGCCTCGAAGACCTTGGCTACTGGGGTTATGCGATGGATTCAATTACAGATGCCATCAATCAGCCGCACGGCATGGTGCTCATCACAGGCCCAACCGGTAGCGGTAAGTCCACAAGCCTATTCGGCGCCCTCATACAACTCAACAAAATTGACGTTAATATTAGTACCATCGAAGATCCTGTCGAATATCGTATACCCGGCATCAATCAAACACAGACAAATGATGCTGCAGGTCTGACGTTTGCCGGTGGCCTTCGAGCACTCCTGCGACAAGATCCAAATATTATTATGGTTGGTGAGATTCGTGACGCGGAAACAGCAAATCTAGCCGTACAAGCTGCACTAACTGGACACCTTGTCTTAAGTACGCTCCATACAAACAATGCCGCAACGGCCCTCCCTCGTTTACTCGATATGGACATCGAGCCATTTCTTATCGCAAGCACGGTACGTACCATTGTCGGTCAGCGTCTTGTTCGACGACTCGACAAAAAAACACGTACGACATATCATCCCTCCGATGAAGAAAAACAAGCGATTACACACTTATTTAATCTACAATCCGATCGCGACATGAGTTACATACACGAGCTAGAGAAACGTGCTGCAGCAGCAGGCATCGGCAAGGATCTTCCGCTCAGTACAACACCAGAGGGCATCACAACACTATACAAGGCAGTCGACTACGAAGATGATATCGGCAAACACGATGGCTTCGCAGGTCGAATAGGTATCTACGAAGTACTCAACAACAGTCCTGCAATGCAAAAACTGATTACCGTAAATGCGACAAGTTCACAGATTCAAAACCAGGCAATATCAGAAGGCATGTTAACAATGCAGATCGATGGGCTTATCAAGGCTCTGCGCGGAGAGACAACAATCGAAGAAGTCCTAAGGGTAACAAAGGAGTAATACATGCCAATATTCAATTACGTCGCTACTTCTGAACGTACCAACAAGACGACAAAAGGGTCAGTAGAGGCTGCTGATGAGGCAGGGGTAATGGAAGCGCTCAAGAAACAAAACCTTCGCCCCTTAAGCATTACCCTAGAAAACAAGACTCCGTCCGCGCTCGATAATCTACTCCACTCAAAAAAAGTAAAATCTGACGACTTAGTTATATTCACACGACAGCTCAGCGCCATGATTGGAGCAGGTGTTCCCCTGCTGCGTTCGCTAAATTCACTAGAACAACACTCCGAAAGCCTTGGACTGAAGCTAATTCTTACGTCTATCATCAAAGACGTAGAAGGTGGATCCTCACTCGCAAATGCACTCCAAAAACACCCAGATACATTTAGCGAAGTCTACGTCAATATGGTGCGAGCGGGCGAAACCGCGGGTATTCTCGATGAAATTCTCAAAAGGCTTGCACTGCAGCAGGAAAAAAATGCCACAATTCGCAAGAAAATTAAAAGCGCCATGACATACCCGATGGTTCTCCTTGTCATCACTATCGCTGCATTCTTTGGATTAATGTTATTCGTGATACCAAAAATCGGAGAGATCATTGGATCACTTGGTGGACCTGACGCAGAACTACCCATGCTCACCCAGGTCATGCTCGGCGCAAGTGACTTTCTACTCAAATACGGCGTCTTTGTCATCGCAATCGGCTTTCTTGGCGTCACATTCCTACTTCGCTATATCAAGACACCTCCCGGAAAAAAAGTATTCCATACTCTCGCCCTAAAGGTACCGGCAATCAGGGGTATCATCCGCAAGGTCGTTGTCGCACGTTTTGCGCGTACATTCTCTGCACTAAGTGGTGCCGGTGTAAGTATTATCGAGACTATGACCGTCACAGCTCATGCGCTTGGTAACGTCGTATACGAACAATCCCTTATCGATGCCGTAGATAAAGTCAAAAATGGGCAACAGCTGTCGCAAGTTCTTGAAAAAGACGGCCTCTATCCAGCAATCGTTTCTCAGATGCTCGCAGTTGGCGAGGAGACCGGACAAACAGATGTCGTGCTTGTCAAGGTTGCCGAATTTTATGAAGAAGAAGTCGACACTGCCATCAATGGACTCAGTTCGATTATCGAACCTATCATGATTGTTATCATGGGTGGTGCTGTAGGGCTAATCGCCGCAAGCGTCATGGGGCCTATCGCAAACCTTGCAAATCAAATTAGTGGATAAGAAACACTCTAGCCATAAGCAGTGTCATCATGCTACAATACTTAGCATAAACTACATGTGGGCATCGCAAAATGAACAAATTATTTTTTAAGGACAAACCTCTTGTAGGACTCGATATCGGTAGTACCGATATGAAAATCATGTCCATCGATGCCAAACGTCAATTCGTGACTGGCTACGGAGTCATGGACCTCGATCCGGCTCAGATCAAAAAAGCACTCGACGGGGAGGGTAGCTACCTAGTCAAAAGTCTCCAGTCTCTGCTCGATCGAAAGCTCGTTGGTCACCTGCTAAGCGATCATGTTGTCATCGGCATACCTACTGCAAGGACATTCTCTCGTACCTTTACTGTACCTGCAAATGCCGAGCAAAGTCTTGGAGAGGCAGTCAAACTTGAGGTGGGACAATATATACCCATCCCTATTTCCCTCCTATACGTCGACTACGAAATCATCGAACGAAACAATGACACGCTGACCGTTGTTATGAGTGCCGTTCCCAGAAAACTTATCGATACAACTATAGACGCATGCGAAGCAGTCGGTCTCACGCCTACAGTTATCGAGCCGGCAATCAATGCAGTCGCTCGAGTACTAAAGACAACCGAGGAAGGTTATCTTCCGACAGTCATCGTTGACATTGGATCTACTAATACAGATATTGCCGTCCTGGACGGTTCAATTCGTATTACAGGGGGAGTGCCGACCGGAGGGAACACCTTCACATTAGACATTTCAAAAAAACTTGGCGTCACACTCGAAAATGCCCACCAGCTCAAAGTATTAAATGGCCTCTCATCTGGACCTAAACAGTCGAAACTCTCTAGCGCGCTACGCCCGTCTCTACGAAACATCATTACCGAAACACGAAAAGTGATCAGGTACTACAACGAACGTCTCAGTAATGAGAGGCGGCTTGAGCAAGTACTCGTTGTAGGTAGCGGTAGCAACGTCCCCGGAATTGGTGACTTCTTTACTGATGAACTTGTGATGCCGGCACGTACTGCCAATCCATGGCAAGAGCTAGATTTTGGTGAACTTCCTCAACCGGCAAAACAATTTAGATCACGATACATAAGTGTCGCAGGCCTTGCGCACGTACCAAAAGGAGATGTCTGGAAATGATCAATCTTCTTCCCGATGAAGTCAAGCACGATATCCGCGCAGCACGCATGAATGTTGTTCTACTCAGATACAATGTCATGGCCGTGCTATCAATGGTCGTGCTCGGTGTATTTTGCTTAACGTTCTATCTCTTGCTCCAATCAAGTCAGTCACAGGCTTACACTGACACGGACAAAAACAACTCAGTCGCAGCAAAATACAGCGACATCCGAAAAGAAGCAGAAATATACAAAAATAATCTCACAATTGCAAAGTCAATCTTCAGCAATGTCACCAACTACACGGAAATTATCAAAAAGATTACCACCCTCGTCCCAAGCGGAGTCGTTTTTGACAGTCTCAATCTGAGCGACTCAACCTTCGGTCAACAAAGTTCATTCTCGGTACATGCGACTAGCTACGAAGCAGCCCTACGACTCAAAGATAATTTCCAAAATTCGGGATTTTTTACGAACGTCAGTTTCCAGAATTTGAGCAAAACAAGTGACGACAAATACGGCGTGTCTGTTGTTATAAGCGCCAAATTAAATAAGGTAGGTATCTAATGGTAGCAGCACAGATGAAGCACCTGACCGCATCCAAGCTACGCCTCATCTTACTTGGATTTATGCTCTTTCTACTCGTCCTTGGAACTGGCCTATTCCTTCTGTATCGTCAATTTCTTATCGACTATTCGATACAAGTTGCAGAAGCAAACAATTCTGCAACCATTAGCAACGACGAAGTCACTCGTTTAAAGAATCTTGAGGTTCGTCTCACAAATGACTCCGTGGCTGTCAACAGAGCGAAAAAAATCGTCTCAGACAGCAAGTCGTACCAATACCAAAATCAAATTATTGACGATATAAATTCCTATGCGAGCGCAGCAGGCCTCAAAATTGCGGGTTTCAACTTCAGTAGTGATGACGCCGTAAGCTCGACTGCCGATCCAGCGGCGCCTATTGTACCCGGCCTAAAATCAACCGACGCAACCATAACTATAGAAAATCCTGTGTCCTATATATCTATTATGAAGTTTATCCACGCAATCGAAAATAATCTTACCAAAATTCAAGTAACGGGCATTTCTATATCGAAGGCAACAAAATCTAATGATGTTGTTGTGAATCCAATAAGCATAAGGGTATATGTAAAATGACGCCTCAATTATATCTATTCTTAAAAAGTGTTCGATCATTCTTTGCTCACCACCACT
>JAGQNH010000144.1 GCA_020428185.1 Candidatus Saccharimonadota bacterium
CGTTCGATCATCTCGAATTCGTTCATCTGACTGCCGGTACTGACTGCGTTTTGTTTGAGATATGCGTCGTAATTGCCCTTGAAACTTTGTGAACCGCCGTCTTTGAGCTCGACGATACGATCGACCTCACGAAGTACGTCGCGGTCGTGAGTGATGACAAGCACTGATTCGCGGGCGGATTTGAGCCAGTCGATGAATTGCGCCTTGGCAACGTAGTCCATGTGATTGGTAGGTTCATCGATGAGTGCGAGATGTGCATTGGAATGCATGATTTTGATTACTTCGACAAGTCGTTTTTGGCCGCCACTTAGTGTGCTGAATTGTTGGTGTGCGATGCCAGACAGTTGGAAGTTGTCGAGCTCTCGTTCGATTTGATCCTCGATTTGGTAGAAGCCTTTGTCGTCGAATCGTTGCAGAGCATCACTATATTCATCGATGAGTCGCATATCATCGCCCATGGTATTCGGGTATGTTTCGATAATATGGCTGAGTTTGCTGTATTCGGGTAGGCCTTGCAGTACGTATTGCAAGACGGTCTGTTCGCCGACGTCATGATGCTCTTGCTGAGTCGCGACGACAACGACGCCTTTTTTGAAGATGATGTCACCTGTGAAGTCCTTGTCTTCGCCACACAAGATGCCAAATAATGTCGACTTGCCGACACCGTTGCGTCCGATGATGCCGATTTTTTCGCGGTCATTGATAGAAAACCGCACGTTTTGCATGAGGCTTTTGGGTCCGAAAGATTTTTCGGTAACAACAATATCTGCGATCATTGTCAATAGTATACCCTATCCTACCTCTGTTTTTCTAGTAGTATATAGGCATAAAAAATACTCCGCGACTATCTGCCGCGGAGTATTTCTCTACGTGCGGATAGTGCGGAGTGTCTTACTGGGCTTTTTTGACGCCCGCGAGATGGATACCGACGTACGATGCGAGAGCGAGTGCTCTTGCGCCGTTGACGAGTCGGCCATAGGTGGAAAGTGCGTGTTTTTTGAACAGTGTCTTTCCACGTAGCGCCATGTACGCCAATGTGTTTGATTCGCCGATCCGTGTACCTAGGTATGTCGCATCGAGCTCATCGATTGGATCGATCTCGAACAGTGACTCACCTGACTGTACCCGCCGCTGCAATTCTGAGCAGTTGATGAATATACTCAGCGAAGCCGAAACAAATCCAAATGCTTGGAATGCGATTGCGGCCTTGGAGAGTTTTGGTCCATCGACGTACATCGGGTTTCGATGCGACATCAGTGAACGCGAAGTCGTGGCGGCATTGAGCGCAAGTAGCACAGTGCCAATGAGGATTTCGGGACTGGATTTGCTTTCCATTCTCTGGCGAACGTCATCTCGTGTGCCGTGGACGAATGTGGCGAGATAATCGGGTACCATCGTGCTCCATCTTGTAAGTACTATTCCGACGTGTTTCGGAATAGTATATATAATAATATAAAAAACAACAAAACGCAAATGACGATTAGTCGTCGATTGTCATCGTGGGAGCAGTGCGAAGTGCCTCTGCGACGGACGGATGGAACTTGACGCCAGCACGGAGCATATCTTCGACGTTTATCCGTGGTCCGAATGCTTGGCCAGCGTACGGATAGAGTTGTTCGAGGTTTCGTGGTGCTGCTGGATATCGGTACATTTTGGTTTGGTGTAATGCATCGTAAATTCCACTGAGTGCTGCGAACTTCGCGAGCGCTTTGGCTGTGAGTGAATAGCGTATATGTGCTTGTTCGCGTTTTTCGCCATACAGACCTTTGATGACTTGGTCATATGGAGTCAGCATGAGTGCGTCTGGTTTGTTCTCGAGAGGGATACTGGTATATGGTCCGGTGTGCTGGTACCAATCATGCATGCCAGTGCGGCGGTTGTAGACGTGTCTTCCGGCAGATACGAAGCTATGATCAACAACGAGCACTTCTGCGTTGCTGTAGTCTGACTTGTCGGTGTCCGCCCATACATGTACTAAGCCTTTTGCGGTAAGTTCGCCGTATAGATATCCTGCACGCTGACCGAGATCGCGTGGATTATTGGCGCGTAGATTTTCGATTGTGGGATTGTCGTCACCGCCTACGAGGCTATAGCGATCGAGAAGTTGTTGGAGGCTTTTGTTGGGGTCTTTTTTGGATGTTTCGCCACTGTGCATAGTGAAAGCACTGTAATACGATACAGAAGGCTTGTCAATTCACGATTGCAGAAAGTTGAAATTTATAGACGACTATGTTCAAATTGACGCATGATTGAATTTGGAAATGGTGAACGAAACGAACAACAAAGGCGCCTCGACG
>JAGQNH010000044.1 GCA_020428185.1 Candidatus Saccharimonadota bacterium
TTCGGCCGGCTTAGCACGGCGTTAGGTAAAGTAAGGTATTACATTGAAAAGAAGCATCGTTGCAATAGCAACGGAATATAGGAGAAAAAGAGAGTGTTTATTGTACTTCTTAAGTTTTCAGAGAATAAGAGTAAAGCAGGGGAATTAATGAAAGGTCACAAGGAGTGGATAGGCAAAGGCTTCGCTGATGGAGTATTTTTGCTAGTTGGGAGCCTTCAGCCAAACTTAGGTGGGAGTGTGGTGGCTCACAATACGTCACTTGATGAACTTCAAAACAGAGTGAACGAAGATCCATTTGTAGCAGAAAATGTAGTCACAGCAGAAATACTTGAGATTACTCCATCTAAGGCAGATGAGAGACTAAATTTCTTAGTGGGTTAATATTTGGTACACACCAAGTATTTGCCTAACAAATCGCTGCACCGGATGGCAAAAACGCTGCGCATTTTCACCGCCGGTGAGCTCAAGTCGTTAAGCATCAAAACAATGGATTACGTGCGAATAAAAAACAATGAGGAATTACCTGATATATCAAAACACAAACCATTTAAGTGCGTGGTAGTGATAGAGCAGGAAATTGCACCAGATTGGCAGGTAGAAGTAAGTAATTGGCTATGTTCGTCTGGTTGCATGTACATGATGGCGTGGGGTCAAGACTGTAGTTCTTGGGATGATTCAGTCGATCAAGCAAATATTATGCAATTCCAAGGCGAGGAAATACCTGATGACTCCGTTGTTTTTACAACTTGGCATGAAGATGAGCCGCTCTCAGAGGTATTCTGGTTTGCAAAGCATACGGCTCATCACGAATCACACGATCTTAAAAATACGGTTGTACTGCATATCTCAGTTACAGAAAAAAGTCACCAATTCAAAGCCGAGTACGCGAATGCTTAACAAGGCCATCAAACACGCACGCTTTGCGTGCTGGACTCGCCATACGGCTCGCCGTTTATGGCAGCGTTAAATGCTTAAGGCGCACATGAAAGAATTGCATGAACTCTTAGATGAAGTAAAAGATGAAAAGAGCTTCTTATATTTTGCGAAAGCACTAATGAAGGATCGTGAAGCTCATGAGAGCAAGCCAGTAAATGAAGTCGGGTTTTCAGGAGATTGGGCGAACAATGATATTGCTGGGTTCTTAGAATCGGCGGTAGCTTGGGCAGAGGATTCTGATTTTGGTGTTAGGCAAGATACTGAGCTTCAATCAAATAAGTGGAAACAATTCGCGGTGTTTTTGTATTGCGGAAAAATATATGAGTAGTCCTGCATTTAACAAGTCGTGCCAGTCGGACAGTTTGTTCCGTGGCTCTTTTTGTGCTGACCGCTACGCTAGCACAAAACGCCACTCCGCAAACTGCCGCTGCACTCAGCGTTAGGCGTCACTAAGCGCTTCGGCAATGAAATCTGAGTCCTATCGCGTTCGAGTCCTTGGCAGCTCTGACATTCAAGCAATGCGGGAAATGCTTGTCGCATTTGGCGAGGCCTTCGAAGACAAGCCGACTTACACCCAGCATCAGCCAACGGACACCTACCTCAAGGAGCTGCTCTCAAGCCCGACTTTCATCGCTGTAGCAGCGCTTTCTGAAGCAAAGGTCATCGGTGGCCTTGCGGCATATGCGCTTCCCAAATTTGAGCAGGCCCGCTCAGAGATCTACATCTACGATCTGGCTGTACTAGAAAGCTATCGCCGCCAAGGCATTGCGACGGCGATGATTCAAGAACTCAAGAAGCTGGCCAAATCCCTAGGCGCCTACGTCATCTTCGTTCAGGCAGATCATGGCGACGATCCGGCAATCAATCTCTATACGAAGCTCGGAGTTCGAGAAGATGTCCTTCACTTCGACATACTTCCTGGCGATGGTGACGCCTGACCCTTCCATTGAGAGGACGTTTTCCGGCTTACGGCCTCCAAGCGCCTCTCATGTCAAACGTTA
>JAGQNH010000003.1 GCA_020428185.1 Candidatus Saccharimonadota bacterium
ACAATGAGATTGGTAGATGGTGGGTGGTAGGTGGTAGGTGGTAAATTGCCATTGACAAGCATACCGAGCAATGCGACGGAATCAACGCCGCCACTGACTGCAATCACATAGTTTTCATCTCGCAACATAGATACTCTTAATTCTACTAGCCTAACCACCATCATACCCAATAAAACTACTAAGCAATGAGGATTACCTGTACTTACAAGTATACAGCGTGATCTTAGCTAGTGACATCTTCGAGAGGACGAACAACTAGATAGTCAAACTCAGCACCTGCAGTCCATGTAGCAATTCCAAAGCCGGTTCCGACTTTAGATGCGTCCCAGGTACCAAGAGGAATCCAAGGAGAGGGAGTATCATTCAACGAATAATAACCAGTGATTTTCGAACCCTGTTTCTTTAGAGCCAACCGAGCCCACATATTCGTAAGATCCAAACCTCCCCCAATCGTCACGTCAAATGGTGTATCAAAGTCGTCACGAAGCTGTATATGCCAGTTGTATTGCTCGTATCGTCGAAGTCCTATGTGTACCGCAGAGCCAAAATATGGATCAGGTGTGGCTCCGAGCATAACAAGCAACGCCTCTTGATTATCATGAGAAGGGTCTGTTATGCGAACTTTTGTTTCCAGCCAATAATCCGAAGGTAATGAGACGTTTTTACGCGCTGCTCGTACATCTTGATCGGCGCTTGCACTACCATATGGCACTGTAAAAGTCGAACCAGTCGCCACCATTTGGGTGCGAGTGCCGTCTTGATTCCATGTGCCAGAGTCAAGCGCGCCTGCAGTCTGGTCCATCTGATCGTTAAGTACGGGTGGCGATATTCCGTCAACCGCTGTGTAGCTTGGCGTTACCGCAGCCGACGACCACACGCCCACATAGCCGGCAAAATCAACCGTCGCAGAAACAATACCTCCCTGACCCGGCTGCCCTGCCCATGCCACAACCTTCAGGTGTGATGAATAGAAAATCGGATCATCAAGGAAAAATCTATACATCGTCATATTAGCACCAGACTGGTCGGAATCACCAGAACGACCAGCAGGATAACCACCGATTGGTGTTGCATACCAACCACCATTAAAGGCATCCTCCATGCCAGACGATGACCATATAGGGAATTGCTCGCCATCTACGTATACCTGAATATCGCCCTCGAGCACGCCCCAGTCTCCATTGTCGGCACCCGCAAAACTCACGACCAATGATTCAATCTGCCCCGAACCATCAAAATCACACACCGTCATGGGGGTTTGCACTGCCTGGCTTGCAACTCGTTGACCTTTTATACTATAGGCGAGCTGCTGCGTTCCAAGATCGCTGAACGAATCGACTAATGAATAATCTGCGGTGCCATAAAAAGCCGAGTCTGTACCCATAAGACTTTCAATCTCAACTCGAAGATACTTTTGAAATGGCATATGCAGATAGCGATAGGCCGAACCTCCACTACCTCTATTAGACCTGCCGACACGTGGTGTTTCAAAAACATCAGATCGATTTGCCAAACAAAAGAAATCACCAAGCGACATTGAGATTGCCGGAGTTGTGTCATCGTCGGTGTACACCCTTATGACACCGCCTTGCTCCAAAAACCCGTCGACCGTCGCAGAATTATCTACCGCCACCCAAATATGCTTCAATATACCCGGCTTACCCCAAGTTTCCGCGAGAACAACAACCTTATGGCCGGCAGGATTGCTCACTTCTGCCCTTGCAACTGCGACTTCTTGTGCCACTGCGACTGCCTTTTCGCCCGGTAACCTCAACGGAAAGCCCGAAATGCTGCTTACGGACGTTCCTGACTGCAATGCAGTGTCGGCTTTATCAAGAGATGCCTGCACGCTTGATGAGAGTTGTGATTTTACAATACCAGCAGCCGGAGATATGTCACCTGTGACGATCGTACCGTCAGCGATTTTGGCGCTCGTAATCGATCCGTCCGCAATTACCGTCGTGTCGACGGAATCCCCTGCCAATTCAGTAACGGTAATTGCATTCGGCGCAATCGCACTCGCCGTCACCGCGTTATCTTGCAGCTGAGCCGCACCTACAGAGTCATCCTTTAATTTCCCGTCAGATTTATGTGATTGCGTGAGAAAGTCATTAAGAATTGTTCCCCAGTTACCCTTGTCGCCCCCAGGAATCGGTAATCGTGCCATCTCCCCTGTTTCTCCTTAGTATGTTGTTATTATNCCGGTTACGTTAAAATTTCACAAGACAACGTTTACCAAGAACCTATCGGAGAACGTTTCCACGTATCAGTATCCGTGCAGACATACATATAATCTGCATCATACGCAATCTGGCCTTCGATACCAGGAGAAGAAGAAGTAGATGGGACAGAAGCGATAGCTTTACGTGTCACATGCTGGCCAATCCACGCGTTGAAGTTGAATGTGGAAAGACGGATAACATCATAGGCATTGGGCGTGGTAGACAACACGGGATCGATACCGTCCAGCCATTGAAAATTGTAGCTAGAGCCGAAATTGGTTCCAGGTGGGAAGTACGGCCCTTCCAAAATAACATTCCCTCCAGTAGTCGGTTGCTGGATCCACACATCAAGCACGGTGGCACCGAACGGAGAATCTTTATCTAGACCCATCGAATCAGTTAAGTTGCCGGTCTGTGCTCGTATCCGATAAGTACCGGGATCAAGCCAGTTTACTACAAACATATTGCCTGACTCTATCTCTAGGTTAATCGTCTTGTTGGGACTACCAGTATTAGCGACGACGATGTCGACCCCACCGGTCAAACTTGACATATCAGCCGTAAGTGTCGGTACCGCAGTCTCAGACAACGAACCGATGAAATCAACGCCAAAACCAACCTCATTTGCATATACCCCGTTAATGAACCGAGACTGAGCATGGACCACCGTTACATTCCCCGCCAATGCCGGGATTCCTTCGAGTGCAGCCTGCACCTGAGCAGTCGACGCGTTATATGGTATCGTGTCGGTATATGTCCCGCCGTAATTTAATCTATACGTACCGGCCGTAGCGCTAGTAACATAAATCAATTGCGCCGCGTTAGTATTTTCCAAACTAATTCTTCCCCTAGAGTCAGCCTGCAACTGCAAAGACCGAGAAGCACCAAAATAACCCGAAGAGCCAAGTGACGGTGACTTATACAGCAAACCGTCGAATGAGAAATTATATGGAGTAGCGCCACCTTCAGCAAAGTTTACTCCGCTAAACGGTATTAGGTTAATCGCTCCAGTGGCTCTTACCCGCGACTTCACCAACCACCATGGGCCCACGCCTCCCATGACAAAATCCTTGTGGCAGACACCGTCGGAATATCCTGACGTCTCTACATTAATCTGCAGTGTTCCAGAGAACGAGGCTTCGTCATCATTATCGTACCCGACATGCCACAGCACCCCTGAGTTCGTACCGTCCGAAGGAGCGTTATTGCAGTTACCTGTTAACTCCATTTGAACACCATTCATTGAAGTACGAACACACCCAGGAGAGGTGCGCAATACAAAAACGTCCTGATTGGCGACAGCTACAAACGTCAAACGCGAACGAGAGTAATCAAACGAGGATGAGCCTGCAGGAGTAGAAGTAGCATTCGACTCAAACAAAAAACAGGTAGTACATTGTTCCACTGATATTTCGATGTCGGCACGCTCAGACCAAGAAATCTGATTATCGCCGTACAGTCCGGCACAACCAGCCTGATTAAAGCCGGCTACATGTACATCTGCAACCGTCATACCGTTACTGTCACCGTACCGAATTCCATACGTATCTGTGTTGGTGTTCGACCAACCATCGATCCACATTCCTTGGACACCGCCGTAGG
>JAGQNH010000045.1 GCA_020428185.1 Candidatus Saccharimonadota bacterium
TGATACATATCGGTACGAAGACGTGGCAATTATTGCGCTTGGCGACGGTAGTGTCATGGTGGGCGAACCGATAGCCGAAAGACTGCATTGTATATTGACACTGCTCGTTTCCGAGAATGTAGAAGTCCCAGGAGAGTCGCAGACATTTGGAGCGGTTGCGCAGACGGGAAAGTTTACTCACAATAGTGACCTATCGGCTAGCGAGATTAGTGGTTATGAATCTGAATATCATGGTTTTTTCGAAGAACAAAAGAGAGAGGCTTTTCATCGAATAAATCATTTGATTGGTGACGGAGGAGTGATTAATTACCAGGTGTTGCGCGGGCGGACTATTATTCTTGTAAGTGATGGTCTGTGCGATACAGCCGCATTAGATGTTGCAATAGATTTCTTAAAACCAATTAAGGTCCAACGACTTGTTATTGCGACGCCTATCGCAAGCGTCGAAATGGTCGACAAGGTACATTTGACGGCTGATGAACTCCATATATTAGACGTTAAATCGAATTATTTGGACACTAACCATTATTATGATCAAAACGACATACCCTCACATGAACAGACAGTTGCGAAGATTAATCAGATTATTCTAAATTGGCGTTGAAATTTTAAAAATATACTTGTCTGGTGTTGTAAGAAAGTGTAAGATAAGTAGTAACAAAAGAGGCTGGAGTCACAATAAAGGGAGAGTATGTTAGACGTCTTTATTACATCGAGGGTGCGAAGGAAAATCGTGGTTGTTTATGCGAAATATCCTGATTTTCGTACGCATGTTCGTGGCCTTGCCAAATTAATTAAAGAGGACCCGGGTAATATTCAGCGTGAGTTGAAGCGTCTCGAGAAGGTTGGGTTCTTGACGAGCGAGAAGCAGGGTAATACCAAAATATATTCAACAAACAAGCAATTCGTTATCTTTAAGGAATTGCAGAGTATTGTTATCAAGTCACAACAACAGTCAACTCGATTGAAGCGTACATCTTCTGATCTATAGATGAATTTGTTTGATACTATTTTGGCGTCTCGAGGGTTATTGGGTAACGATCGAGATGCATTTTTGCATCCGGATTATGATAAGAAACATGATCCATACCTATTGCCTGATATGAATGCGGCGGTTGATAGGCTTGTTGATGCAAAAAATAAATCACAGAGCATTGTCATATACGGTGATTACGATATTGACGGACTAACAGCGACTACATTGTTGCTTGATGCGTTTAAGAGTTTTGGCATTGCGAAGGTTGACGTGTATATACCGAATAGATTTGTCGAGGGGTATGGTCTCACGGTAGACGCTGTTGAAAAGATTGCAAAGAAGGGCGCTGATCTTGTTGTGACGGTAGATTGCGGTAGTCTAAGTGAGAAAGAGATAGTACGAGCAAATCAGCTCGGAATGGACGTCATAGTAACCGACCATCATAACGTAGCAGCGGTTCAGCCGCCAGCAGTAGCTGTTATTAATCCAAAGCGATTACTAATGGAGTATCCAGACGAATACGATAGCTATATTTTAAAATCAAATTCGAAATATCGAGATACATTATACCCATTTTTGGATCTAGCAGGTGTTGGGGTTGCGTTTAAACTTGTCCAAGCGATGCAACAAAAATTACCCAATCTTGGAGAGGGTCAGGAGAAGTGGCTACTTGATTTAGTGGCCTTAGGCACAGTGTGTGATGTTGTAAATCTTACAGATGAAAATCGCGCAAATGTTTATTGGGGGCTGGAAGTGTTAAGGAAAACACGAAGGCCGGGTATTCGAGCGCTTATGAAGGTTTGTGGTGTGACCCCTGAAAACATCACAGCAAGAAGCCTGGGTTTTGCGTTGGGACCTCGCATGAACGCCGCGGGAAGGTTGGAAACTGCACAACACTCTCTTGATTTACTGACTAGCGCAAAAAAAACAGACGCAGATTTTTTCGCACATAAATTAGATGTAATGAATACAACAAGAAGAGAAGACCAGGATAGAATATTTTCCGAAGCAGACAAGCAGGCGCAGTATTTTTTGAGCGATAATGTACTTGTGCTATGCGGGCAAAATTGGAGTCACGGAATTATTGGTATCGTTGCTGCAAAGCTAGTTGAGAAATATAAGAAGCCGACGTTTGTGCTTGAAGAAATGGGTACAGAAGCAAAGGGATCGGCACGGAGCTTTGGTGACTTTAGCGCCGCTGATGCGATACGAGCATGTGACGATATTATTACAAAAGGCGGTGGGCACAAGTTTGCAGCCGGAGTTACAATGCCCACGGAAAGAATTATTGACTTTCGAAAGCGGGTTAATGATTATTATAGAAC
>JAGQNH010000046.1 GCA_020428185.1 Candidatus Saccharimonadota bacterium
GGAAGCCCAGGCGAATCTTGATGGTAAGATTGCTTTAGCGCAAGCTGAAGCTCGAGAGGAACAGCTTACGAAGGACCAGGCGGTATATCTAAAGGAATCGCAGCGCCTAACAGAGACATATCGAGCACCTGATGACTACTGTAGTTTACGCTTTCAGTATCCTAAAACATGGAGCGTGTACGAATCTGAGCGAATTGTAAACGGTGGCGATTTTAAGGCGTATTTCAATCCTGGCGTTGTGCCACATGTCAGCGACTCGCAACAGTTTGCGCTTCGTGTCGTGATTGAGCAGCGTGATTATGATAGCGTATTGCAGCGATATCAAAACTTGGTGCAATCAGGTAAGTTGCAGGCTTCGAACGGAGCATCAAATGGAAAGTCGTATGCACGATATACAGGTGACTTCAGTAGCGACATTCGCGGTGATGCTGTTATTTATGATTGCCGCGACAAAACAATCACGATTAGAAATGATGCAAAAGACACGTTTAAAGATGTATTTAACGATTTAATTCGTACAGTTACATTTAACGAATAAAATACAGCATTTTCAACGATATGTGCATGCTACACTAGTGATAGTGATGAGTAGTGAGGGAATAAGTCAGCCGATGGTCGTGTCTGAAGAACCGTTAAGTGATTCAGTGCTTTCGATGGCTACGGCAGGTGAGCTTGCGTCACCTCTGGTGCTTATGCGGCAACTTAGCCTAGCTATATCGGCAGCGGAACTATCTGATGATGAGCGTCAATTGTTGGGTAAGAGACTTTCTTTGACGAGTGAAAGGGCGTTGCGACTAGCATCGAGCTTGGCAATGGCGACCAATGCTCAGCAGCAGTTGCCGCTGGAGCCAATTAATCCTCTTAGCGTATGCCAGGATGTTGTTCATGAATTGTCGCCGTTATTCACCGCACATGGACAAAAGATTATTTTGCGATCACGAACACGCGTACCTTTGCTTGTAGGTAATCGGCGTGTCTTACAGCAGATATTGATGAGTTTTGGGGATAATGCTCTACAGTATTGCACTGAGAAGAGTCCCATTCGTATGACAATAACCAGTCATGGGAAATTTGTGCGCATTGGAGTGAGGGATTATGGTCCTGCGGTTCCGATTGATATTTGGCAAAAGATAGACGAGCGTGTTGCTCGTCGCGCCAGTGCTCCGATTGCCACACGACCAACAACAAGTGCAATTGGGCTTATTACTGCGAGGCGTCTAGCAAAGATGATGGGGAGTGCTGTTGGACATATCCGTCATCGTGACGGCGCAACATTTTATATTGATTTGAACATTTCAGGCCAAATGAGTTTATTATGAGCACTAGTGTATTGATAATCGAAAGTGAGCCATGGCTGGGTGATCATTATGAGAGTATTTTGCGTAAGGAAGGTTTTTGTGTCGATAGAGCCTCTCATGCCTATGCGGCCATGGATATGGTTGATAAAAAAATGCCATCAGCTATAGTCATGAGCTTATTGTTAAGTGGTACGAGTGGTATTGGATTGTTGCATGAATTGCAGACGTATGTCGATACGTCACAGATACCAATAGTCGTATACGGTCGGTATACCGATATTACGCTCGAAGATCTTGAGCCGTACGGAGTACGACGATTTCTCGATAGTGCAATAATGCGACCAGAGGACGTAGTTGCGGCTGTGCGTAGTGTTGCATTAGGAACGCTATGAAAAACACAGTACGCAGTTCTGCCTTTGTGTTGCGTCGAACGAATTTTGGCGAGGCGGATCGAGTGCTTGATTTATTGACACCCCAAGGTCGCGTGAGTGTCATGGCTCGAGGCGTACGTAAAGAAAAGTCTAAATTAGCGGGAGGTATCGAGCTTTTTGCTATTTGTGATGTCGTAGTGGCGAATGGAAAAGGAAGCTTAGGCTTGCTAGTATCGGCGCGCCTTGTAAAATTTTATCGGCATATTCTTGATGACTATGATCGCATGCAGTTTGCATACGAAGTGTTAGCACAGGTAGCGAATGTAAGTTCTCATTTGGATGAAGCTGCTTGGTATGACATTGTTGACGAAGTACTCTCGGCACTTGATGATGTGACCGTGTCGCTTTTTTTGGTTCAGACGTGGTTTTATGTACGCATAGCGGCACTACTGGGTGATGAATTAAACGTCATGAGGGACGTGAATGGCAGTAAGTTGCAGAGCGGTGAGACATATAGGTATGATGGCGTAGAAAAAGGATTCGTTAAGGACTCGAAAGGCAATATTGCTGATGCGCATATAAAAATTTTACGATTAGTTTCTATAAAGACACTACACGTTGTCGCACAGGTTGGGGGCGTGGCGGACTATTTAGCGGAGTGTGTATTGATTGCACGCCATCATGCATCCTTGAGGCAGATTGTAAAATAAGAGTATGTATCGTGGGTAAGTAAAAAGCCCCACCCCCCGGGATACTAGTATCGACCGGGGAGTGGGGCGCGAGGATGGCACAATGTGTCGGAGTTTATTCCTCTGACATGGGTTGTGATAGATGAGCGGAAATTATCGACGAAATATCGTTTTTGATGAGTTGTGCGCGACTTGCAAACAGACGAAGCTCATTCGCTGCAATCCACTCTATGTTGTCGCTTGCGTCTTTGAGCGCGTCAAGCGCCTTTCTGTAGCGAAGTTTCGAGTCGGGCTGGATACAGCGTTGTATTTCGGTATTAATGCCTGACACGATTGCTAGTTTTATTGCATCGAATAGATTCGCTACGCTAGGTGCATCAGGTGTATTGCCGGTATCTTGTTCCTCGTTTTGACACATGGGTAGTCCTTTCGGAATGTGAAGTGTGTCGTATGGTAATTACTTTTGACGTCGACGATTATGAAATGGCGATATGAGATGTTTGCCAAGATTCCTTATGGCATCTTGTGCGGCAATAATGACCTCGTGCATTAGGGGCATATTATCAGATCTCATGCCATTAAAGCGCATGACTTTTTGTATTCTAGAATGTTTTCGCGCAGATATCTCCCGTCCAGGGAAGATACTTTGAGATGAATGAAAGCG
>JAGQNH010000047.1 GCA_020428185.1 Candidatus Saccharimonadota bacterium
ACCATCAAGATTCGCCTGGGCTTCCTGGTATGCTACAAAAGACCATATCGCAAATGAACCAAGACCAAGTACAGCAACACTTAGACCAATAACGGCGACCATAAGCCCAGATACGGCGCCTAATTCATTTTTACGCGAACTCATGTCCAATATTATACTTACGCTTACGGCCGCTGTAAAGAGATTTTTGGATCAAATAAGTACAAGTTGTGCGCATGCAATCGCTTCACCGGCTTCACGCCGCCCAAACCGGCGCCAAACGTAATACACCAAATCTTTTTGCCATGCTTCTCGACATGACTTGTCAATCTATCTGTCAGCTTATACGAATCTCTTGAGACGGAAAAAACATAGACAATTGTTGTCTCGGCGGGCAAATCAACCAACCACATATCCGCAAGCCTCGTCTTCTGTCGCCCATCTCCACGTGCCAACAAGCGACTAATAACAACTAATATCGGATTCAGTTCATATCCAATTGCTCGAGCGCCAAGGCTTGTAGCAAGGCGCAGTATCTGTCCATCACCCGACCCAAGATCCACCAGCACATCCTGGCTACGAATTCGGTACAATTTCGTAAGTGCCAACCGAGCGTAACGTTGTTTACTCGGCAAGTATGGCGCGCCTCGAAACACAACAAACCCGAACAAAAAAAATATTCCAAAAAGCAACCAGACTATATCGTTCATGCGTGTAGATCTGATTGAAAGGACTGTTTAACTTGCTGAATATCATTCGCAATTGACGCAAGATCAGCCTCAATCTCATTCGCCAATTTTGCCGCTTCTTTCAACTTTTGACTTGCCTGCTCTAGTTCAAAATCATCACTTTCAAACCATGCCACAACCTTATCAAGCCGTGTAATCTTTTGCTGAATTGTTTCATTATTTTTGCTCATAATTTTCTATCCTTGCTCTTACCAAAGCGTTACTCGTCTCAATATCTATTATGCCGTCTTGCTTCATTTGACCTCGAATGATTGCATATCCCCTCTCGAGAACTCTTTGCGGATCAAGCTCATTTAGTAATCGCCTAACCTGCTGTATGTACTTTTGATGGGTGTCAATCTTTTGTTCAACTATTCTTGCAGATCCCTCCAATGTCCCCTCCAACCGCAAACGAATTGCATCCAGTGAGCCAAGAAGCTTCGGCGTAATTGACTGCACTTTTAGGCGCGAGCTCCTCACAATCTCTTTTCTATCAGGCACAATAATCTGTGCGACATTACTTGGCGTTGCCGCTCGAACATCCGCCGCCAGATCGCATAACGAAATATCTGTCTCATGACCAATGCCCGTTATCACTGGAATCCTACTCGCTGCAACTGCTCTCACGAGCTGTTCATCATTAAATGCTGCGAGATCATCAACACTACCTCCGCCCCTTATAAGTACTACGATTTCAGGGAGATCTTCCAGAGTATTAAAATAATTCAACGCCCGGATAATCTGATCTGGTGCATCTGTACCCTGCACTGCAACTGCAGCAACATCAACCTTCAGGCCACTCCACCTATCATTAAGAATTTTAACAAAATCTGCATATCCTGCCGCCTGCGGACTACTGATAACCGCTATTCGTTGAGGTATATATGGCAATGTTCGTTTTCGCTCATGCGCAAATAAACCTTCTGCGTCCAATTTTGCTCGTAGTATTTCGAAACTTTTCTTAATACTTCCCTTCCCGCTCGGACGAACACCCTTGACAGTCAAACTGAACTTTCCCCATTGAGTCAACTTTGGAGTTGCGGTTACCACTACTT
This sequence comes from Candidatus Saccharimonadota bacterium, assembly GCA_020428185.1. Lineage (GTDB taxonomy): Bacteria > Patescibacteriota > Saccharimonadia > Saccharimonadales > Saccharimonadaceae > UBA2112. Next base: position 1,763 of record JAGQNH010000047.1, read on the forward strand.
TCATTCCGTCTTCAATCGGAACTCGCAGCTGAAAGACCATCATAAAGCAACCAACGCTTCCGCCCTCATCTTTCAAATCAAAAAAAACAAACTTACCTTGATTAACCTTAAAGCTAACAACCTCACCCTCTACTTCTACAAGTGGGTACGCATAATCAAGTGTCTGATTAACAACTGCAATAAAATCACTAACGCTTAACTTTGGGGCCATTATCGCCACCTCCGTACTTCGTAAGAGCGTACTGATAAAATACATATCCGAACGCAATTGTTCCAATCAGTATGACGACGCGAGCCAGAAGTATGCCTGCAATTGCTACATCACTCGCTATACCCGCAAACGCCAAAAATGTCACCATAATCGCTTCGTACACTCCCGCCCCACCAGGAGTTAGGACAACAAAACCAGCAACACTCGCCATACCGTACGCGATCAAAATCGGTGCAGGATTAAACACCTCGCCGAGAGACCAAAACGCAATTAGAAACAAACCCGCATCACCAATCGTATATATCAACCCCCACAAAAACGGCACACCTAGTAATTTCTTATCGTGTTTCAAAGCAAGAAAATCAACATGCATATCGTTAAGAAAATCTCGAATCGCGTTATACTGCAATAACTGAATTTTACGACCAAATGTGACACGACGAACTACCGCGTTACACGTCACAAAGAGCCAATTAGTAAAGATATCTATACGACGCTTGCTGCTCAATATATATACAAGCACTAAAATAACCAAAAAAATACCGCCGAATAGTCCGGCACTCGCAAGTATAATCCAACGATTAATTGTTCCGTCTACCGTGACTGCAAACAGTGCGACCAACAACAAAGCCAAAAAAGCAATAAACGCCATGACGTGACGCACGACTTGAGCCATAGTAGCCCTGCCTGCTCCGACGCCAAGCAAATTTAAGCGCCATGACAAATACGAAACACCGCTGACACCACCGCTCGGCAAGACGTGATTTACGAAATTTCCTTCAAGTGCGATTTTCGCAAGTTCCCAGCGCTTTGTTTTTTTCATGTGGCCTTTTCCGCGCAAATACGAAAAAATCATCTCACCACCTGAGTAGTATACAAGCACCTGTAACGGTATCATCAGCGCAAGAATCCATGGGTTTACTCGACTCAACATTTCCCATGCGCTAAGCAGCTCTTCCCTAGATGCGAACAAAATTATTGCCAAAAGTACCACTGTTACAAGGCTTAACCATGCACGAAAAGACATGCTTTCAGTATATACTAATGATATGTATATTGCGATGCTCGGTCGCCAACCCGCCATAAGTATGGCTGAACTCGAACGTACGTTTGAAGACGTGCGCTGGTTTTCTCATGATACTGCACTCATAAACACAGACAGTCTAGACATAGAGCAACTTGGCGGTACGATTAAAGCAGGACACGTCGTTCTCGATCTTCATAATTCCGATTGGCGAAAAAGCAGCATGGAGCTCGTCAAGACATACTACGCCAAATGGTCATCAGTGAGTGGGAAAATAACCCTAGGCATCAGTACATACGGCTTCACGATATCGCCACGCGACGTGCAACGAACCGGCCTAATTCTTAAATCCCAACTCAAAACTCGTGGCGTTAGCTTACGACTCGTCCCAAATGAACAAACAGCCCTAGGAACTGCCACGAGTCACCACAACAAACTGGGCCTATCGCCCAATAAAGTAGAGCTTATCGTTGTGCGTGGACATGGTGGACGAGTTATCGTTGCAGAAAGTACCGGCTCACAAAACATCACATCACTTGCCCGTCGCGATCAAGGTCGCCCTGCACGCGATGCCTTTGTCGGCATGCTCCCGCCAAAGCTTGCACAAATCATGATAAATCTCGCACAGCCTCAACTACTAAAAACAGACGACTACACACCAACCCTTCTTGATCCATTTTGCGGAACCGGTGTCGTTTTACAAGAAGCGGCTCTTATGGGTATACGTCCCTACGGTACTGATATATCAGAAAAAATGGTTCGCTACAGCAGAGAAAACATCGAATGGCTGCAGGAAAAATTCTCCACGCATACTGCATATACAATCCATGAAGCGGATGCGATGAGCGCGGTATGGCAGCAGCCGATCGATGCAGTTGTGTGTGAAACATACCTAGGTCAACCTTTCAGCGCCCCCCCATCTCCAGAAAAACTCGAACAAGTTGTCGGAAACTGCAATCACATTATCTCTACCTTTTTAAAAAATATTGGCACCCAACTACGCCAAGGAACGATACTCTGTATAGCAATACCTGCATGGAATGATGGCAACGAGCACTTCACCCACCTACCATTAATCAAAAACCTCGGACACCTTGGCTACACCCAAACCGAATTCGAAAATATACACGCAAAAGACCTACTCTATTACCGACCTGATCAAATTGTTGCACGAGAAATAGTAGTTCTAATAAAAAAATAAGGCCCTATGGGCCAAGTTTATAGAAGTGAATCGACAGTAACATGACTTAAACTGCCGATTCACTTCTCGTGTGAGATCTATTCCATCATTCTTTTGAAAATTCTCTCGACGACATCACTACTCTCTACACTGTCGTCAACAGACACATTCGGTATGATCGTTAATTGATCAGTGAATGGCCAGGAGACATTGTCACTCGTCGAAGACTCGACAACGAAACGATTGCCAGAATGCGACATATCGATTGCATAAAAGGCCGCAAAAAGCACGGCCATTAACAGTGCAATGGCACCTCCCACAACAATGACCATCGTAGTGATTGACTTCTGAATGTACGACACGAGTCTCCTCCTAGTTTGACAAGCTCGCCTATATATTTTAATTATACAATATTATCGTTTTATAATCAATTATTAAAAATGGCGACTGTCGAAAACTATCCGACCGTCGCCATATGATTACACTAATCATCACCTTAGCTTATTAGCCATACCGTGATGATAGCGAAACCTATCATCGCCACAACTACAGCGGAGACTATCAACACATTGATACCACTGTCTATATGAGGTGGCCTATTGATGTACCACATATGCACTCCTCGCGTTCGTAACTACAAGTACATTGTCTAACGTACAATACCTGCTCTGCTATTTTTTTGTCAAATTTGTTTTTAGAACTTTTACTTAACAGGGGTTGACGTACGGGCAATTATCCTATACAATAGTCTAGAATTTTGATACTAAATTAAGGAGTTTATTCATGTCACACGTCAAAGCTGGCGGTAGTAGTAAAAACGTCCACGACAGTCCCGGTCAACGACTTGGCGTTAAACGCTTCGGCGGTCAAAAAGTCAATGCCGGCGAAGTCCTCGTTCGCCAAACAGGTGCCACTAAGATTGCTGGCCCTGGCACATACATGAGCCGAAACTTTACGATCCATGCCGCGGTCACCGGTACTGTTAGTTTTGCAAAGGTCAAAAAGACCAAATTTACAGGCAAATCTGTACCTCGTACTCAAGTAATGGTAAGCAATTAAATATCGCTCGTATCATACAATAAATAACCCCGCATATGCGGGGTTATTTATGCAGTTAACATATTTAATCCATCGCCAAGTGATGCTTCACGCGTTCAACAACATCACCAATAACTACCTGTGACTTCACAAGATAATCATCAACACCAAGCGCCTCGGCTTTTTCCTTATCTTTCGGCTGACTCAATGCCGTCAACATGATCACTCGAACATTTACCGTCTCTGGAGTTTGTCGCAATATGTCCAAAACATCAAACCCACTCACCTTTGGCATCATGGCGTCAAGCAGTATGAGATCCGGCCGTACATCCTTCGCAGACTGCAGTGCTTCTTCTCCATTATGTACCTCAAAAACCTCAAAGCCTTCGAGTTCGAGGCGAGAACGATACACCGTAGCCAAAGCTTCATCATCTTCGACAAGTAATATCTTTTTCTTTGTATCGCTAGAATCTACTGACACTTGATCAACACCCGTGTCTGCTTGAACAGTATCGTCAACCTGTGCATCGCCGTCAGATTCAACAACCGGTACAGAAAGTGGCGTCTCCTCTACGGTATTAGACTCTACGCCGCTATCACCGTCATCAGCTGCATTAGCCGTCGCAGCATCATCACTTGCCGCTGGAACGTCCGATATTCCATCGACGGTAGGCATCGGAGGTACGGCAATGTCCGACTTTTCATCATTAGTCGCTGGAGAATCGCCATCCACGACTGGATCCTCTCCATTAGTACTCGCGACTGAATCAATAGTTGTATCAACCCCAGGAACGGCTGATTCTGGCATATCGAAATTATTTTCTATATCTCGTAACTCTTGTACTTGTTTATCTTCTTCATCTTGCATATGCTTATATACTACTACACTGCCTGTAATACGTCTACATTTTGAAGTAGCTCATCGCAGCATCAAGCTGTGGATCACGTCCCGCAACGACATCAGAAGCATCGAGAGTCACCTTCTTATCAGGAGAAATACCTTCTTTGTTAATATTCTTTCCATTTGGCGTATACCACCGAGCAATCGTTACCTTTAGGACTGCTCCTCCGGGTAAATCTACTAACTTTTGCACACTACCCTTGCCAAATGTCTTTTCACCCACCAACGTTGCAATCTTATGATCTTGCAAGGCTCCAGCGACAATCTCACTGGCACTCGCACTAGACCCATTGACCAACACCACTGTAGGTATGCCGTCAAGAACAGGATTATTACTTGATCGAAGCTCGTCAGTGGTCACACCATTTGTCTTTTCACTCACAACAACTTGGTCATGAAGCCAAATACTCGCAACTTCTTGTGCAGACGACAAAAGCCCTCCGCCATTCCCGCGCAAATCAAGCACAACTCCCTTGACATTATTTTTTCTGAAATTTTGTGCAGCCAATCGTGCTGCGTCGCTCGTTGTCTCGTCAAACCGCGTAAGCGTCAATATGCCGATGCCCTTTTCAATTTTACTCTCGACACTCGGCGCTGTGATTCTTGCACGCTCGATCGAATAGTTCTTTACCTCTATACCCCTCTGTATAGTGAGCTTCACTGGCGTATCTATATCACCACGAATTTTGCTAACCGCATCACTCACAGACCACCCAGAAGTAGATTTACCATCTACAGCCAAAATAGCATCTCCGGGCAATAGTCCAGACTTTCTAGCAGGAGTTCCTTCCAAGGTTCGGATCACAGTCACCTTATCGTTACGATTACCTATTTCAGCACCAATACCACCTCCGATATCACCCGTCAGGTCTTTGTTGAACTCTTCAGCCTCTTTCTGGCTCATATATATTGTGTAGTCATCACCTGCAGCAGCAACAAGCCCACGACTCGCACCCTCAATCAATGAACGGTTGCTTAATGTACCGTCGTAGCTTGCTTTAAGCGTCCTATACGTCGCCTGCACATCCGAAAGATCCAAATTACCACTCGCAACCTTCAGACCAAATGACGGCGCTACAAAACTCGCTATCTGATCATTTTTTGTTCCAGCACTATAGCCAAAACAAAACACGACAGCCAAGACAAGTACGAACGTACCTGGGGTGAGGCTCCACTTATGCTCTTTTTTTCGATTTACCACTTCAAACCATTATACTTGATAAAGCTTAAGAATACCTAAAAGTCACACACTTTTTTATGCATTATGCTGCAGGCGGAAAACGAAGGAATACGACACCAGAAGTCTTTATATACATCGTGCTATACTCACCAGTACCATAAAAATTATACTGGCTCACAAGCACATTATCCCCACTTACCGACTCGACTATCATAGCGTGCCCAATAGGAGCAAACGGGTATGACGCAGGCAAAATCACAGCGTCTCCGGCCTTAGGAACCCCAACCCGATATGCATTACTAAACGCTGGTGCGCTCGAAGGCCATTCATACGCATTTCCCTGACCGCTAAAATGTCCTACGTATTTATTGAATCGTACCGCCAAGGCCCATGCCACGTAACTCACGCACTCGCGATTGTATAGACCCCAAGGATCAGCATGAGAATCCTGTGCACCACAATAAGGGTATCCACCACTGCACCCCTGATTACCACTCCATCCCCAATATTGGAAACTACCGACTACCCCACTATTACCACTACCAGCAGCGATCAATGATGCATAGTATGCGCGCTGCGCAGCGGCTGCATCTGCTATCTGACTCTTCGCATCGCTCACAAGCTGCTGATAGGCGGCCTCTTGTCCACGAGTCTCGCTAACAAGTCGACGCTGGTTCGCTTCTTGAGCAGCGAGTTCGTTCTTTTGCGCCTGCAATTGCTCGATAATCGCCTCCACGGACGCCTTATCACTCTCCAGTTTTGCCCTAATCTTTCTAATATTACTAATTGTCGTCTTCAGCTGATCGCGAATCGATGATCGATATTCCTGCTTATCGACAAAATCGCCAATATTCTGGCTGCTAGCTAGAAGCTCAATTGTCGAGATCTCATCATCAATATATAAACTTGCCAATATTTCACCTAAAATATCTTGGGTCTCTACCAGTTTCTTCTGATTTGCAGCGATATCAGACTTTAATTTTTCGTGCTTTTTATTGTTTATATCAATCTTCGTATGCAATATATTAATCTGAGCAGTCAATTGATTGAGTTTATTCTGCAATGTATCAGCCTTGGCTCGCAAGGTATCAGCTTGAGCCTGAAAACGCTTCGCTCGTTCACGCAATGTAGAGATTTGATCATCCCATTCATCAGCCAGTGCCTGCTGTACAGACTACATGGGAGTACCGAGGGCAATCAATGCCGCTAAGCTAACGAGAATAATTCCTTTCTTCGAGATCTTTTGGCGAAATGTGGTGAGCGCCTTATTCATATCTATACCCATAGTAATACTATCTCTGTTGGACGTCAATATCCTTACGCTTATCAAAAATTAAATCTTAAGATATTTTCGTGTTGCAAATAACGAAGATACAA
>JAGQNH010000048.1 GCA_020428185.1 Candidatus Saccharimonadota bacterium
TTCTGGCAATTAGCGCTCAGGTATACGCGGAGGCATCACTTGGCGATATTGTTCCGGCGTCGTTTTTCACGCCACCACCGAAGGTGGATAGCCAGGTTGTTGTATTGCAAACTCGACCGCATCCACTCGTTGCACCGGAAGATGAGAGGGCTTTTTTCCGTGTTGTCAAAGCTGGATTCTCTGCAAAGCGCAAAAAGCTCCGTTCGTCACTTTCTGGAGGATTGGGTATTTCGAAACAAGAAGTAGAAGTACTGTTACAGAAGGCTCGCATCGATTCTGATAATCGTGCAGAGGATTTGACGATAGACGAATGGAAGAGGATTTTTTCTACTAATCTGATATAATTGTCAACAATGGGAAAAAACCTCTACATCACTACCGCTATACCGTATGTTAACGCCAAACCACATATTGGCAATGCGCTCGATTATCTCCTTGCTGACATTTGGTCTCGTTATCAAAAGCAAAATGGCCATACAGTACGATTCCAAGTAGGAAGTGATGAGCACGGCAATAAAATTGCGGCCAAGGCAGCGGAAGCTGGGCTCTCACCTAAGGCATATACCGATCAGATGGTAGTGAATTTTCAGACATTGATGCAAAAGGTCGGTGCTGAATATACGGATTTTGTTCGCACAACCGACGCGCATCACGAGGCTGCTGTGCAGTGGATATGGCAAAAGCTTGCACCGTATATCTACAAAGGCAAATACGAAGGATGGTATTGCGTAGGGCACGAAGCGTTCTTTACTGACAAGGAAGTGCAAGCCACCGGTGGTATTTGTGCCGATCACCAGAAGCCGTATGAACGTATAAGTGAAGAGAATTATTATCTCAAGACAAGTGCGTTTACTGACAAGATTCGTGAAGCAATCGAAAAAGACAAGTTGCGCATTGTGCCAGAATTTCGAAAAAGAGAATTTTTGGAATTGATGAAAGACGGACTGAAGGACGTTAGCATTAGTCGACCGAAAGGCAATCTGACATGGGGCATACCTGTACCGAATGATCCAAATCAGGTCATGTATGTATGGCTCGATGCGTTGGCAAACTATATTACTGTACTTGGATACCCAGATCATGCTGAATGGCAGGAATATTGGCCAGCCGATATACAAGTAATTGGCAAAGATATCTTGCGTTTTCATGCAGGCATTTGGCCAGCGATGTTACTTGGCTTAGAAGTATCGTTACCAAAGACATTGCTCGTTCATGGATTCGTGAATGTTGGCGGTGCAAAGATGAGCAAGACGGTCGGAAATGTTGTCGATCCGAATGAAATCATCGATAACTACGGGCTCGATGCGTTTCGTTATTTCTTCGCACGACATATTCCAACACAAGATGATGGTGATTTTACGTGGGAGAAGTTTGAAAATGCATACAATACCGAGCTCGGCAATGATTTAGGTAATCTCGTGCAGCGAGTGGCTGCGATGATTACTCGATATCAGGCCGGTGTTATCGGCGATGCGCCTCAGGCGGAGCATGACATGCAGCCGTATCGCGAGGCGATGGAAAGTTTGAACTTTAATATTGCGCTTGATCATGTCTGGGAAAATGTCCGAAACCTCAATCAGTATCTCGAAAGTGTAAAGCCTTGGGAAGTAGCAAAAAATCGCGAAACGGATAAGGACGCAGCTGAGCATTTGAGCGAAATTCTTTCGACAGCTGTCGGGACGTTGCTACAAATCGCTGACCTTTTGGTTCCATTTATGCCACATACAGCACAGTATATTCACAAAACATTTGAAACTGGTGTTGTAGTGCCCCATGACGGCGTACTGTATCCGAAGATTTACAATCATACACCCGACCCTCACGCACCAAAAGGAGCGTAGATGCTAATAGATACACATTGTCATATTCACGAAAGCGACTATTCGTTACCTCTTGATGACGTACTGCAACGGGCGCACTCTTCAGGTGTAAACAAGATGATATGTGTCGGCACGAGCGAAGAAAGCTCTCAAAGAGCGGTGGAATTTTCACAGCAACACGATGAACTATACGCTGCAGTTGGCGTGCATCCGCATGATACCGAAGATGGGTATGCGAGCATTTGTGAACTTGCCCAGCAAGGTATAGTGGCGATAGGCGAGATTGGTTTGGATTATTTCTACACACATAGCCCTAGAGAGGTGCAAATTGCCGCTTTGGAATCACAGATTCAGACTGCGATTGATAATAATGTACCGATTATATTTCATGTTCGAGAAGCATTTGATGATTTTTGGCCGATTTTTGATAATTTTCGTGGATTGCGCGGCGTTTTGCATAGCTTTACTGACACTCAGGAAAACGCAGACAAAGCATTTTCGCGAGGGTTGTTTATTGGCGTCAATGGAATTAGCACCTTTACAAAAGACGCCGATCAGCAAAAGATGTATGCGACGATTCCTCTCGAGAAAATGCTCCTTGAAACAGATGCGCCGTTCTTGACGCCTGCCCCTTATCGTGGTACTATAAACGAGCCTGCATATGTGAGTGAGGTGGCAAAACATCATGCTTCGATTCGTGGAATATCGATGGATGAAGTAGCTGCCATAACAACCACAAATGCGACTGCACTATTTAACCTATAGGCAACTTCAATACTCAAGACAAAAAGCTAGATAGTTAATAGACAATTAATCAGCTATGCAAGTATCACCAAACGACGTATATAGACCACCTACTTTGAATGAAACCCCTCGGCAGCAGCCGGATAAGGGGACTTTTGATGTTTCGGATGCGCATAACAAAACTCGTGAAATGAGAATTAACGAAGTGCGATCCGAGCTCGAAAGACTGCATTTTGGCAAAGCTTTGCTAGAGCATGAGCAGCCAAAAGCACGACCAGAAGCGTCGATTGCACAGGTGTCGCACACCGAAAAAGGCAAGGTGAATACGGCAGAATTTGTTACGTATGTTCGTAATATCGGTGAGTTTATCGCGTATGAGCGTAGTGAGGTGATGAAAAATGGCTGGTCTTCTTAAGAAAACATTACAGCTTCTCACGGGATCTGAAAACGTTTCTTTTTCGGGTATGTTTCGACGTACAAAGCCAACCGAGCGAGAATTGATTCAGCGCGAGAGTGAAATTGGCGGGCATTTGTTTGGCGCAGTACCCGCTGGTCACCATCGCCAATTCTTTAATGTTGATCCGACGACATGGGTTTGGTATGAAGAATGGGTTGATGATAGAGGCAAGCATCAAACGACGACTACTCGGTATGAAGTGCACGAAAACGGTATTTTGAAGGTTCAAGAAGGTGCACATTATTACTACATTGAAGGCTACGAGTTGCAAAATCTCGTAAGTGCTATTCGAATATATTACGAACGAGTTACTCGTGAAATATATCGTCGTGATCCAGTCACGGGCAAGCATCTCGCAGCTGCATAACCATTTCGGGTATAATAAAACTACATATGAATGTATTTATGGATTACGCGGCAGCAACGCCGCTCGACTCAGATGTATTGGCTGCTATGCAGCCCTATTTTGCTGAGAAATTTTACAATCCATCAAGCCCATACGCTCCTGCGGTAGCAGTTCGCCGTGAGTACGATGCGGCAAAATCCGTAATTGCGTCGATCATAGGTGCTCGGTCTGGTGAGATAACTATGACTGCGGGTGCAACCGAATCAATCAATCTTGCATTCGGTGCTGGCGATGGTCACGTAGTTGTGTCGAATATCGAACATCAGTCGGTGTTGTCTGTGGCAAAGCGTCGAGAGCATACACTGGTGTCGGTTGACTACAACGGTAGGGTTGATCCGGTTGCGATTAAGCGTGCGATTCGGGAGGATACTTGGCTTGTGAGCGTTGGACTTGCAAATAGTGAGATTGGTACGATTCAGCCTATCAGCAAGATAGCTGAGGTTATCAGGCAGGTGCGAGCGGAGCGATTTGCCGTAGGGAATGCTACGCCGTTGTATCTTCATAGCGATGCGTCGCAGGGTGCCGGTCAACTAGATTTGCATGTTGCGCGATTGGGTGTCGATATGTTGACGATAAATGCCGCAAAAATGTACGGGCCGAAGCAAGTCGGCCTATTGTATGCTGCGCGTTCGGTGAAGCTTCAGCCGCAAATTGTTGGTGGTGGGCAGGAGCAAGGCCTGCGTAGTGGTACAGAAAATGTCGCGGGAGTTATCGGTATGGCAGCTGCTTTTCGAAAGGCGGACGCTAAGCGACACGGAGAAGTATTACGTTTGAGAGAATTGCGAGACGCTATTCAGACAAAGCTTTGCGACGTATTTCCGGAAGCAGTTATTTCTGGCCATCACAAAAATCGTTTGGCGGGACATTTGCATATTTCATTTCCTGGACTCGATGCAGAACGATTAGTATTCGGGCTTGAATCGCGAAATGTGTATGTTGCGACAGGTAGCGCGTGTGCTGCAAACAAAGGCACTCGCTCGCATGTACTGACTGCAATTGGGCTTGATGATGCGACGGCGGATGGTAGTTTGAGGATCACGCTTGGCAAGGATACGAATCCTGATGCAGTGGAGTATGCAGTTGATGCGATTACTCAGGAAGTCCACCGCGAAATGAAGAGGATTGGTCGTGTTTAAGTTGCCGTTTACATTTGCCGCATTCGTTATCATGGCGTTTATTGTAATAAACGGTATCAGCGCTTATCTTGGTCCGGATGGCTTGGGTAAGTGCAAAAGCTATCCGACTGCAAATGTAGAAGATTGTCAGGAGGTGGATGCTATAGTAGCGATAAGTGGCGGCGACACACCGGCTCGAACAGCTCAGGCGATTGAAATGTATAAGCTTGGATGGGCTCCAATATTGGTATTTTCTGGTGCGGCAGCGGACAAGTCGGGCCCAAGTAATGCTGAGGCGATGCAGCGACAAGCGCTTGCAGAGGGTGTGCCGGCTAGTCGTATCATTCTCGATGAGACGAGTGAGACGACGCAGGAAAATGCCGATCATGCGATAAATATATTTGAGAAAAATCACATTCGATCAGTGATTTTGGTGACGTCTGCTTATCATCAACGACGGGCTGGTTTGGAGTTTGGCAAATTGGCAGGTATGGATGTAAAAATTATTAATCATCCTGTACGGACCGATAATCAATGGTCAGAGTGGTGGTGGCTAGACCCAACGGGGTGGTATTTGGCGGTAAGTGAAATGATAAAAATTATCGTGTTTTTTGCCCGCGGTGGATATAGTCTATGACGCGTGTTTTTGTAGGAATGAGTGGTGGTGTTGATAGTAGCCTCACGGCAGCGCTCCTAGTTGAGCAGGGCTACGATGTTACTGGTGTATATATGAAGAATTGGACGCAGGATTTGCCAGGACTTCGTTGCCCATGGGCTGATGATTTGGCAGATGCCAAGCGAGTTGCCGTGCATTTGGGGATTGATTTCGAGGTGTTTGACTTTGAAAATGAATACAAGCAAAAAGTCGTCGAATATATGATCGATGAATACAAACTTGGTCGTACGCCAAATCCAGATATTATGTGCAATCAAGAAGTGAAGTTTCGACTATTTCTCGATACTGCCTTGGAACACGGTGCGGATATGATAGCGACTGGGCATTACGCAAGGGTTCAGAATCGCTTTTCGGTGACGAAATCTTCAGAGACGGCTTCGCACCAGGTCTCAAATCGAGCCCCGGCGTCGTTTGAGACTTGGGCTGCAGATGTCGCTGAAGATTCGCCTACGAACGCTCGACTTCTTACTGCAGAAGACCAGAACAAAGATCAAACATATTTTCTCTATCGAGTGACTGGTGATGCCTTGCAAAAAACTCTTTTCCCACTTGGGCAATATACGAAGCCGGAAGTGCGCAAAATGGCCGAGGAGCGAGGTCTTACGACTGCAAGCAAGCCAGACAGCCAAGGCATTTGTTTTGTCGGTCAGATTGGCATTCGTGATTTTTTGAGTGAGTATGTCGAGCAAAAGCCCGGCGATATCATCGACAAACAAACCGGAGTAAAAGTTGGCACACATGACGGCGCAATTTTTTATACTCTCGGACAGCGACACGGACTCGATGTCGGAGGTGGCTTACCGTACTATGTTGTCGGAAAAGACATGGATAAGAACGAAGTGTATGTCTCGCGTGATTTACAGGACGATTCATTGTGGCGTCATGATATTCGGCTGACTGCGCTTCACTGGATCAACGAAGCGCCATCGGACGGCGAGTATTTGATTCGCGTTCGACATCGTGCTCCGCTCGTTCCAGCTACACTTACCAACGACGTACTACATATGACTGAACCACAGCGCGCGGTTGCGGCTGGCCAGTCCATTGCTATTTATGACGGTGGCGTGTGTATTGGTGGCGGTATAGTTTCTTGATATCGGCATAATGTTGTATCTTTTTGCGCGTTTCGTTTATACTTATGCTTATGAAGAAAAGCTCCCTAGGATTTACGCTTGTAGAATTTGTATTAATTATGGTCGTACTCGGGATACTTACCGCCGTAGGTTCGGTCGTATGGTCTGGGCTGTCTGGTTCATCCGCAAACAATGTACGCTCGACAGAAGTCAAACAGTGGGCTTCTACGTTTGATCTGTATAAGAGTAGATTTGGCGTATTTCCTGTGTTGCCCGTCAATGACGCTACTCCTCTCGTCGTTTGTTTGGGTGATTTCACAGCCACTGGAGGCAAATGTGGCAATCTATCAAGACCAGCGCAAACGTATACAGTTGATTCGAATATCATCACTGCAGTGAAGACTGTCGGCAAGGCGCCTCAAAATACCGCCAAGCAGGTGAATGGCGATATAGTAGGTCCGGTCGCATACGTATCTCAATCAACCAGTGGTGGTACGACAACAGTTACGGTCGTCTATATTGGATTCTTCCAAGGACGTGCATGTCCAAATGGCCTTCTGAATGTCACATCACAGCAGCCAGCAAGGGCTATCTTGACAGGAGTGAGCGACATTGCAGCCTGCGCTCTGGAAGATGACACATTCTCCTATCCTGCTGGCAGCCCTCCAACTCCTGTACCAACGCCAACGCCCACTCCTGCGCCAACACCGACACCAGCCCCTACTCCTACTCCTGTGCCACAAACAAATCCTGGTGCGGCACGTACTCACAGCTGTGTTGCATATAGTGGCAAAGCATATTGCTGGGGCGCGAATGACTACGGACAGTTGGGCAATGGTACGAAGAATGCATCTCTAGTCCCCGTCGTGGTAAATGGTGCACTTAGTGGCAAGTCGGTGACAGTGGCGGTCGCCGGACCTGGATTCTCGTGTGCGGTTGCCAGTGGCAAAGCATATTGCTGGGGCGCGAACGGCTTCGGAATGCTTGGCAACGGCACGACAGTAGATTCACTAACTCCTACCGCTGTGGATACATCGGGTGTTTTGA
>JAGQNH010000049.1 GCA_020428185.1 Candidatus Saccharimonadota bacterium
GATAGTGTAGAAGAGGACTCGCCTAAAAAAGAAGAGAAGCCAGCAGAGTCTGCGACGCAGCAGTCTTCGACACCTCCGACGGCTACGACATCGACACCCGATGCTGCCAAGGAGCCTGTTGCGACAAACCCAACACCGGCTTCATCGTCGGCGAATGAACAAGCAGCTCAAACGCCACCACAAGCAACTCCCGTGCAGACATCAACGCCAGCAGTGCCGGCACAGCCTCAGCAGCCAGCAACGCCATCTGCCTCTGTTGACGTAAAAGATGCCAATGAAATTGCAAAAGAGTTACAAAAGGATCCCGTGGCCGAGCCACTACACGAGGCAAAATAATGGCAGAAGAACCACAGCAAACTCCCGCCCAAGCAGACAATTCAGCGCCAGTGACAACAGATAAGCCACACATGGCGGTCAAAGTGTATGCACCATTTCAGGTGTATTTTGAGGGTGACGCATTTAGTGTCAGTGCAGTCAATGCGACGGGACCGTTTGATATTTTGCCAAAACACCGAAATTTTTTATGTATGCTTGTGCCCTGTAACCTTGTCGTTCATCCTGTTGATGGTGAAAAAAAGACAATTAAGATTCATCGCGCCTTGATGCACGTCAAAGCAGATAGAGTCGCAGTATTTGTCGATGTATAAGATGTGATTTAGTTTGTGACGAAATAATCAAATGCAAAGACTTGGTTTGCTTCAACGCTTGTAGATGTACATAGCGTAAACTTCGTACTGTCCCGTTCGACGTAGTAGTCTAGCTTCCCTGCTGCTGAATTAACAGGACTTATAAGTACGTGAGGTTGATTGGTAAATGCCTTTTGGAATGTGACTTGCACGATACAACCGCTGCCGATTGGATTGTTGCCTGAATTGAGATTGATAGTGCCGGTCGTGTCAGAGCCATTGAGTGATACGGACCCTCCGCTACCGAGAATCCCTGAGCCGATAAATGATCGGCCTGGCGACGGGCCAGTGAAGGCGATGTGATTTGGAACCTGCAAGATAGAGTTGCCGTTAAGTATGAGTTTGGTGACAGTAATTTGCGATGCTGTCACGGCTCCGCTAAACGAAGATGTGCCAGCGACATTGAGGTCGCGCAAAGTGGTTGTGCCTTGGACGGCAGTATTTTGTGCGACTTGGAGGTTATCTATTTGAGTGGTACCGAGATTCGATGTGCCGGATATGGTGATACTTGGCGCGGTGATACTGCCGCCAGCTTGAATATTGCCAGCGACGTTGAGTGCGCCTCGTAGGAGTGTTTGGCCTGCAATGATAGCGTTGCCTTGGATAGTGAGTGTTTGCGACGTATTGCCGACAGTTGCATCGCTATTTGAGAGTTGCTTGAGGGCGTCGGCGGTCAGGGATTGATTAGTGATATCTGGTTCAGGGGCTGGTTTTTGGCTATTGAGAAAATTCACTATAGTTACAGCACCGACAATGACGAGTATCAGGGAAAATATAAGTATATAGAGATTTATTTTGCGAAAGAGTTTTTTGATAGGAGACAGTTTCTTTTCATCTGGGTTATCCTGTGTATTGTCTGCTGTGGCTTGCTTTGCCTTTTCTTCTTCGAGGTCTTCTGGCGTACGACTAAGAGCATCAGCCGGTGCTTCCTGTTGGCCTTGGGTTTGATCCTGCTTTTCAGCTTCTGGTGACGGAGTATCTTTTTTGTCTGGTTCCATGATTTGTGACTTATTATTGTGCTTATGTATAGAGTACTATATCTACAACCATGATGCTAGTTGAGTTTTTGTGGTTGGTAGGTGATAATCATAGACAATGCTTATGCAAAAAGGGAGACTGTTGTACTACGCGAGGCACATACTGCTATTGGCAGTAGCTGTTTGTTGTGTTGGCGCGGGGACGGTGGCTGCGGAATCTTCGAGCTCGACGAGCTATAAGGTGATGGATACGCAATTTGGATCGAGCTCTACTCTATCAACATGCTCTGATAATTATTGCGCCAAGGCGTCACTCGGAGACGTCGTAGCCGGGAGTAGCTCTAGTAGTGGCAACACGGCATATTTTGGGTCTGTTTCGGGTAGTAATCCTTTGCTTGAGCTGATTGTTGCGAGTGGTTCGTATACGTTGGGCGATCTGGATACATCGACAACAGCGACAATTACGATGACGGCACAAGTGCGAAGTTATCTAAGTAGTGGCTATGTATTGCAGGTTGTCGGCACGCCACCAAAAACCGCAAGTCACACGCTTAGCGCATTGTCGTCACCGACTGCATCCGACCCAGGCACTGAGCAGTTTGGTATCAATGCGGTAGCAAATACAAGTCCAAATATCGGAACAAACCCGGCGCAGGTGCCATCGAGCGAGACGAGTTTTGGTGCGGTTGCAAGTGGCTATGATACGCCGAATCTATTTAAGTTTTCGAGCGGTGATGTCGTGGCACAAAGTACGAGCTCATCAGGTAGGACAGACTATACGATCAGTATGATTATCAATATATCGAGCGTGACCCCAGCAGGACGATACGCGGCTGATTATGCGGCAGTAGTCATACCAACGTACTAGACATATCGTTACAAAACTGTGGAAAAATATAAGCATGTGCACTATTGCGTTTTTTATAACACTAGTGCTAAAATACCTCGTGTAACCCTTGTCAAAAGGAAAATAAAAATATAAAGGAGAAAATATGAGTAGACACCAACTCAAATCAATAGCTCAGCGCGGAACGTCGCTGACAGCTGCAATGGCCCTTGTGGTCTCGTCTGTCGGTTCGGCGGTATTGCCAGCGATGTCGGCGTATGCTGACGCGTTGAACCCGCTGACAAATCGTAGCTTGACGCTCTCAAGCTCGTCACCCGGATGGGACTTTACGGACGGTTCGGGTAATGCCACATATGCACCACCAAACAGCGGTGCAAATGGCCAAAAAACAGGTAACTATTTTGATTTTAAAGTTAGTTCCACTGCAACAGTGAAAACCCTATCTTTCCAATACTGTACGACATCTGCGGGTAACTGTCTTGCTCCAGGAGACAATGGTTGGACTACTGGAACGCGTAATGCCGATACTTCGTCAACTTCTGACCTTAACATTCATAACAGCAGTGCTGCCGAAATTGGTTCTGGCGACTTTTCGACAATAGTCAACACATCTACTGGCGCTATCCAGGCAATACCTGGTGGTGATATTACCGTACCAACAAACGGTACAGATCCAGGTAACAGTGTTGCAGGTAATTTTGCCGTGTATCGCGATGTAGCTGGTACGTGGACGCAGTCAACCGGTTGGACGTTGAGCGTGCACAATGCAGAGACAGGTACTGAGGGTGCAGAATCTGCTACTGGTAAGAATAACTATATGGTCTTGACTAATGCTTCAGGCGTTGCGCTTACTGCTGGCCAGCAGGTTAAGGTTGTGTTCTTTGCTTCTGACAACGACTTTTATATCACAAACCCTGGCTCTAGCTGGTTCTTCGTCAAGATTAATACTTACGACGTAGAATACAATGCGTCTCCATCTGGTGGCCAAGTTGACTTAACCGGCTTACAACCAGACACTGATGCAAACGTGATAGATGGCGGCGTGACTGTTGCTAACGTCATGAACCACTCAATCCGTATTCAGACAAAGGTCTTGGAAACCATGCAGTTCTCTGTAGGAACCGTTGACCCTAACACGCTTGCAAGCGATGATGGTGCTGGTGGTCCGAGTTCATACGAAACAGCTATGTATGCAAATACCGGTGGACTAACAGGTACAACACCTCATGCGGTTTGTGACCCGATTGTCGGCGGACTTGACGCATCGGATACTTCAACGCTAAACGTATTGTCAATGGGTAATACCAATGGTGAGAATTCACTTGAAGTCGGCCATACGTACAGCACGCACTCTTATTGGCGATTGAGTTCCAACTCTAGCGCGGGTGCAACAGTTTACTACTCAGGTAATACACTTGCGAATACTGTTGGTGATGAAATCGCTGAAATTGGTGCCGCAAAGGCAGCTCCGCAACCAGGAAGTGAGCAGTTTGGCCTTGCCCTTACAGTCGCTGATAATACAGGTGGAGCAGATGAAGTTCTTGGAGTACAACAGTTTACTACCGACTACGCAGTCGAAGCAACATATGAGCAAGGTGCTGACGGTAACTTGTCAAGCGTAGACTCAAGTACTACAACTGACGTTGGTGGTAATGCTAGCTGGCACAGTCCGAGGCTTTACCCACTCGTACCTACAACGAACTATAACGAAGGTGCGGGCGACGTGAACGGCACGCCTACTACAAAGTTTGCTTTCGTCAGTGATTCCACTCTTATCCCTGTGCCGATTGCAAATGAAACTACTGAAGTCGTTGACTGTGTAACAGGACGTATGCGCTATGTAGCAAACATCGCTGCAACGACACCTGCTGGTATCTACACAACAGCTATCAACTACATTGCAGCTCCTCAGTACTAAATCGACACCGATTTAGCGAAAGCTACAAGTAGCGTAGAGATATAACCGACCTCCATGGAGGTCGGTTATGCTTTGTCTGGTAGTAATAGCATGAAGAGGGTACAATAACAGACATGAAGCATCATTTTTATCATTTTCATGCACGCACTTTTTTGTGGCGTCGCATATTGACCGAAGAGATGCTTTCGTTTTTGTTGGTCTTTTTGGTGCTGGTTGCGCCAGCCTCGGCGATAACTCGTCTGCAAGAGCGAAGTTTGCTCATGTATAGCTCTGCACCGGGTGCTACGACTTCATACAAAGTCTCTTTTGGTTATCTGAGTACGACTGCGGTAGGATCTATCGATATGCTTGTATGCTATGATCCGATACCATATATGCCGTGCGTGACGCCTACAGGCTTTGACATGTCCCACGCGACACTGAGTGATCAGTCTGGCGAGGGAGGATTCGGGATTACTACGCAAACGACAAATCATATCATTCTTTCGCGCCCTCCGAGTATGCCAGTAGCAAGCGGACTGTCTTCATACACATTAAGCGGTGTTGTAAACCCAACCGACAATGGTCAATCATTTTCTATACGATTGCGTACGCATTCTACCATTGACGCAACAGGCTCACAGATTGATGCCGGTTCGGTAAGGGGCAGAGTGACAAATGAGGGCGTTGTTATTGAGACTCAGGTGCCGCCAATGTTGATATTTTGCCTTGCACGACAAGTGGATGATTTTTGTACGGGGACTGACGATACGTATTACACAGATATGGGAGAGTTAAGTTCTGACTCGACGCTCACCGCCCAATCGCAAATGGCGGTTGGTACAAATGCGAGCGGCGGTTTTGCTATTACGGCAAGTGGGACTCCTCTTGCAGCGGGTACCAATGTTATCGATTCCCCAGATACTCCGACTGAGAGCAAAAAAGGAACGAATCAGTTTGGGATAAACCTGGTAGCCAATAATGAACCTGTTGTAGGAGAAGACCCCGATGGGCCGTTTGCCAATGCCGTAGCATCTTCAGACTATAGTGTGCCCAATAAATATAAATTTGTTTCTGGTGACGTAGTAGCGTACTCACCAAATGTTAGTTTGATGAAAAAATTTACTGTTAGTTACATAGTAAACTCTAGTGAAGATTTGCGAGCCGGTGTATATACCACAACGATTACGTACTTAGCCAGTGGCCGGTTTTAATGGTAAAATAGTGCTTATACTAATAAAAACGTGAGGGAAAATAGATCAATGAAACGCTTTAAGAGCACTATTATGGCCGCTTTTGCAGTGGTTTTTGCTGCCACATATGCCGTACCTGCAATACCCGTCTCTGCCATATCGTCGTCGGCACTTAGTATTGCACCAAAGAAAAATTATCTTATCGAGCCGGGAGAATCTGTCAAAGATAGGCTGACGATTCGCAATTTAGATACGGCACATTCGCTTCAACTATCGCTTCGCGTGGTTGATTTTACGTTTACAGACGATGGTGGCACGCCAAAACTAATGTTAGACAAAGACGCACCGCAAACAACGTGGTCACTAAGGCCGTATATGACCGTACCTGAGTTTGTTGAAATTCCTGCGGGTAGCAGCAAAACTCTTAATATGAGCGTTGCAATCCCGAAAGGTCATGGAGCGGGTAGCTACTACAGTGCCATTGTTTACTCTAGCGGCGCCCCTGGTAATGGCGGTAATGTCGGTTTGAGTGCTTCTGGCGTGACGCTTGTTTTCACACAGATACCGGGTAAAGTAAATGAAAAGCTTACTCTCAAAGACTTTGGTGTATATATATTACCAGCCC
>JAGQNH010000050.1 GCA_020428185.1 Candidatus Saccharimonadota bacterium
AGTACAAGGCCGATAGTGACGCCGATAACGACCCGTGTCATACCTTCTTCGATCGTCAGCGGTTGAGTTTCGCCGGTTTTACTGGCGTCTTTTCGTTCGCGACGTAAAATATTATTCAGCTTGACCGCTCCAACTGCAAGAACGCAGAATGCAATAGCGCAAATTATAGATACGATAGTGGCAAGTGTCGTATTGTCGGGAAAAGTATTTAATATGCTACCCAAAAAGACAATCGCTACTCCACTGTATATGCAGATTTTTCGCATGATCTGTTTTTTTGTAGGTGGCGAATCGGCAGGTTCGTCAATTGGCACTATTGATTCTGGTAGTTGTGTAGGAGGTGATTCATTATTGTCGTGTAGATATTTGAGTTTATTCATAGCTAATCCACTAAGCATGAGGATGACTCCGATTGTTCCGAATACTGCTGTCATTAGTTGAAAGGTAGTCTTGGTATTTGTAAGTGCGATTCTAGGATCGTTTGGATTGTAGATGACAGTATTTGGTGATACTGTCGTGCATGTCGAAAGACCATACCTCTTACCGTCAACATTGTAAATCAGCATGTATGGTTGCTCTGAGGCTTCTTCGCAGGAGAGATTATTGTCTCGCTCGATGTCCACGACCGGAGCGTCCCTCCACTCAAATGTCACTACTGTGAAGATTATCGTAACTACTAGAAAAGTTACTCCATTAAAGAATGTACGTCGAGCCCATTTGCTGCGCCAAAACGTCGCTTTTGGTTGAGTGCCGTTAGTGTATGTGTTTTGATTTGGTTGCATAAGAATAGTATAGCCTAGCTGAGAACTTTAGACTCCTGGTGACCGCCAGCCAAGTGCGAATGCGACGATGAATGCGATGACCGTCACGATAATTCCTGGCAAGATGACATACGTGAATGATTTTTGAATTGCTGTGCCAAATGTTGGCAGGGCGGGCTTGACGGCATATTCCGGGTTTGTTTTGTCGCTTTTTGCATACACATTTGCGGCTATTGTTGCGCCTACCATTGTGAAAAATGCCAATAGACCTATTTTTGGTATGACATCAATCACAAATTTGTTGTCCGGATAATATTGCGAAATCCAGACAGATGTCGATAGCGTCGTTACGCTTAGCCAGATTAATGTTCGCGCGATCCGTTTTTGCATAGTGCTATGGTAGCAGACATTGTGCGCGAGTGCATATGTGTGATGTTTAGTTTTCGACGTGAATCACGTAGTCGAAGCCATCTTTTGCAGGTGGCGGGTAGCGGTCGATGCCACGCTGCATGTTGCGGATCGCATATTCTGGCACCACGCGGTCGCGGCTGTTGTTGCGTGTGATGCATGTTTCGATGGCTGTCTGGATATGTATGCCTACTACGGCTTGGGCGCCAAATTGTCTGTACCTGCGGATATCGCACTGGCGCATCTCTGCATGAGTATGAGTGCCGTCTATGATCACGCTCTTCCCTGCTTCTATCGCTGCTTGCGCGCGGTCGTACACCATTGCCCATGCCTCGCGGCTGACCGATTGATCATTGGCATCGCCGCTGATTTCGCGGCGACATTCGTCGGCCGAAAGTATAGGAACGTCTAGCAGCTCACTTATGTGCGTAGCGATGGTTGATTTGCCGCTACCGGGCACGCCAATCATCATCAGTGTGCTGGGCGATTCGAGCTCTGCGAGGTTTGCTAGGCTGTAGGATTCTTTTGCCATTTATACTAAATTATATAATATTTGTGCTAAATAGTAAATATACACAGTGCATATGCAAAAATTTAAAAATGTGTTAAAATATATTAAGTTCGACACGTCGTCGTACTTTTGATTTTAGGGAGAGTGCTCTATGTGTGGCATAAATCAGCGAATTGTCGACAAGATCGACGCAATCAAGCTCAGCGTGCTGACCCATGCAGAGGCCGACGAGACTGTGGAGTTGCTAGACCAGCTCCTCGTCATGGTCCATGTGTCCTTCTCGGGTTCAAATACTGTGGATCCCGGCATGACATTTTGCGAATAATCCCAATCACTACCTTAAAGGCCGCGTCATACGACGCGGCCTGTTTTCTTGTGGTATAGTCGTGTTATGTTGCGAGATTATAAATATAACGAAAACTGGCGATTGCTTGATTTTGCATTTGAGCAGTTTATGCCTCTACCCTCTCGTTTGTCGTTGGTTGGTTTTTCGGAGCTTACGCCAGATTCGTTTCTTTGGAAAGTATTCGATGGTCAGACGATGTATTATTTGTATGCAGAAGATTACGTACCGAGTCTTGAGCACATCAAGGAACAAGTTGCGTTTTTTGCACCACGAGGTACGACGTTTGAGTTTTTGAAGGTCAAGAAACAAATTGCTTTTGAGGATTCCATACCTAATAGATTTGCCGATGTGTACAGGCCACCGGCAGACGAATATGAATTTTCAGAATATGCTACGCAATCTGGTTTCGACTTTGTGTTTTTGTTGCAATCAAGCGAAGCGCCAGAAGATTACGCGTAGCTATAACTTGTCGATAAGCTCGAGGAGTTTTTCCCAAGCTTCTTTGTCGGTGTGGTCGTTGTCGACAGCGACTGCATAGTTACAAATTTCATCAAGAAGCGGCTCTGTTTCAGGAGTGATCCATGTTTGCATTTCTAGTGGATAGGAAAGAGCATCGGAAAGTGTCACAGCCGCGCCTTCATCGCTCGTGAGCAAAGGAATGCCGTCCATTCGAATTGCCTCACCCCAATGTTTGCAGTGCTGTATAGCTTCAGCCTTTGTCATTTGCGGATATTGCTTCTCTTCGTTCATGATACCTACTTTATACTACGAAAAAGCCCTCGTCTACTAAATGTAGTCGAGGGCTTTTCGCTCCTGAGGTTATCGTGCGTCGGGTGGTGGTTTGTGTCGACCGGGATCCTCTCTATGCTTGGACTGATCTGTCCAGTGAAGGTTTTGATCGGCCTTGCCGTCTGTGTCCCATGAAACGCGCTTATTATCTTCATAGACCTGAGTGACATGTAGATCTATGTCGCGATTACGGTCGTAAAAGACTCCGTCGCGATTACGCGTGTCGTTGTCGCGAGTTCGCACTATGGTAGGTTCGCTGCCCGATCGAATACGCCTGTTGTACAAAGTTCCACCCTGACTGTCGTCATCAGTGAAATTTTGCGAGCCGTGTGGATCGAGCGGGTCGCGCCTGTATGTGACGCTACCACTACGATTCATCACGTAGTGCCCGTGACCGGGCCCATTCGGCTTACCGCTTCCACCAAAATAAATATTGGTGTTGCCGTCTGAATCAGTCGAGATCCAGACTTTG
>JAGQNH010000051.1:0-3938 GCA_020428185.1 Candidatus Saccharimonadota bacterium
GTTTGGGGTGGTCCGAAAAGGTAAAGCAAACCTGCCGGCTGAAGTATCAGATGCTCTGTTTAAACTGAAAAAGGGGCAGGTAAGTGAAGTTATTGAAACGCCAACAGATTACTATATAGTAAAGGCGCTTGATGTTGTTGATAAAAACAATGTTAAAGTTGCCATCATAAGAATTAAAGTCAAAGATATCGCCAGCTACCTAGAAGAGTTTAGAAAAGACGGCGAAGTAAAAGAATACATTACGCTAGATGATGTATCTTCCCAAAAAGTAAATTAAAAAACACCATAGGTGTTTTTTGGCGGACCTTAACTTTGGAGATCTGGAACTATTATCTATCTAACTGCAAGGTTAATCTTCATCTTGCCCAAAGGTTTCAGGATCAAACGTAATCATTTTGTCACGAATCTCAGGACCATAATCTAGCTCCATCTCGGTTACAGGGTCGATACTGGCGTGATCTGCTTCGGTAATTTTACCCACATCTAGGAATGGGTCGCCGTCCATAGCCTGAGTGACCTCATAGAGCCACTTATATAGACTAAGGCTATCTTTGACTCCCTCTGGGACTTCTGAGAATGGTTTGAGTGCCTCGCCTAAACGTTGCTCCAATACTGGTGAACATTCTTCCGCAAAGCGACCCAGTTGGGTGGTGTAGGGGCTATCATCGGTCATGTAGCCAAGAATGTCATACAGACCATCATGCCTCTTGGTGAAACGAGACGACCGGTGGTAACTGTCAGTACATCACCAATATGAAATCGCCTAGAGCCATCCTCGCCGGCAGTCTCTTCCAGTGATCCTAACTTCATTAACTCT
This sequence comes from Candidatus Saccharimonadota bacterium, assembly GCA_020428185.1. Lineage (GTDB taxonomy): Bacteria > Patescibacteriota > Saccharimonadia > Saccharimonadales > Saccharimonadaceae > UBA2112. The sequence continues at coordinate 818 of JAGQNH010000051.1, forward strand.
GCATTTTCCTCAACGATAAGTTCGCGGGTTGTCACAGCATCTTGAGCTAAGGCGGCTAGTTCTTCCTCTGTTAGGCGTTGGGTATAGCGTGGCTCAACACCTTCACCGACCCTGAATAGTTCTCTACGCATAACTACTAAGCCATCATCAGTTCTCACGAAATCAAGGTTTAGCATCTCACGTACTCCGGCATTATGATCATCAAAATTAACCACTACCGTTGCAGCAATCTCAAATCCATCAACATAGCTCTTTTGTGGCGAAAAATGTGGAGGCTCTTGTGGATTTTGCTCAACGGCGTGTGTAGAGATCCGCGTGCTGATGTTTTCTGTGGGCTCTGAGCCCATAAATGTCCTGTAAAAACCACTGACACTTTTGCCGGGTCCCATCTCTTGAAACTCATTTAGATCAAGTAGAGCAGAAAGACACGCTTCTTCAGGTGTTAGATTGGGCTGAAGTGCCTCTAGGCTACGCTCTGTAGGATCTGTAGTCATAAGTAAATAATAGCACAAAATTACTACAAAGTCAACATGGCGGGCCCGACCGGATAGCGCCTTCGGCTTTTCCGTTCAAACATGCTCGAAGTGAAATTCTGCGCGTGTTTTCACTCCACCGAACCGGCGATCTTGCTCACATACGTTCGCGGATCGCACGATCAAAATTCGGAAAGGCGTAAGAATTTAAAAAACACCTAGAGGGTGTTTCTCAAATTCTGGCGGGCCCGACCGGATTCGAACCGGCGATCTCCTCCGTGACAGGGAGGCGTGATAGGCCAACTTCACTACGAGCCCGTATGTATATTTGTTGACGCTTGGTCTATTTTAACATTTGAAGTACAGATATGCAAGTTCAAAAAGTCATGTTTTATAGTGATGATAATGCTATAATGGATTGGAGCCTAGGCCGCTATAGCTCAGTTGGTAGAGCGGCGCTTTCGTAAAGCGTAGGTCTCCGGTTCAAATCCGGACAGCGGCTCCATAACGATAAACGCGGGTATCGTATAGTGGCTAATATGCAACCTTCCCAAGGTTGAGAGCAGAGTTCGATTCTCTGTACCCGCACCAGAAAAGTATATGAATATAAAACAGCAATTCATCGATTCAGTGAAGGCAATTGTCAAGGACAGATACATTGTCGTGTTATTGACGGTATTTTTGCTATTGTGCATGCTGACTATAGTTTTGTTGCTGTTTCAGATTCACCCGAGTGATTTGCAAGTCGTGGTGCATTACACTGGATTTGGCCCAACGCAGTTTTATCGAGATCAGTGGTATTATTTGATTAGTTTTGTTGCGTTTGTGGTAGTAATGGCAATTGTACATTCCGTAACTAGTTATAAGCTACTGCAGAGAAAGGGTCGGGACTTTGCAGCTGCGTTTATATGGTTCAGTATTATTCTTGTTTTTGCTACCGTTGCAATCTTTTACCAAATATTAAAAATTGCATCATTGCAGTAGTATGTCTGACTTGGAGATACCAATTGGCAAGCGAACGGTTGCGTACCGTTTTTTTGAAATGGTGCCAGCTATTATTAGCTACGGTTCGATTCTACTACTAATCATTCTTTCTATTGTGAGCCCCTTTGCGGCTGCTGCGTATCTGTTGGCTATTATTATCACGGCACTTGTTAAGGCTGTAGGAATTGCCTACCATACAACTACCGGAAGAGATCATCTTGAGAAGGCGCAGAATGTCGATTGGCATGAGAGGTTGAAGCAGCTTGAAAATCCGAAAGCCAGCTTGCAATCGTTGTCCGAAACGAGTAGAGATTTTCATTATATGCAGCATTTGGATAATCTTCGGCATATTTCCGATGACACGACAGTATTTCCAAGCCCGTCACAGATATACAATGCTGTAATCATTGCAACATACAACGAATCATACGATATTTTAAGGCCCACGATAGATTCATTATTGGATACGACGTACGACAAAGATCACTTGATAGTTGTGATTGCGTATGAGGAAAGGGGAGGCGATGCAATAAGAAATACTGTTCATCGTCTAGAAAAAGAGTTTAAGGGTAAATTTAAAGCATTTTTAACTGTTGAGCATCCGAGTGATCTGCCAAACGAGGTAAGGGGTAAGGGTGGAAATATTACCTTTGCTGGATTTTTCTTGAAGCAGTGGCTGCGCGACAACACGATTGAGTACAGTGATGTAATTGTAACAACACTTGATGCAGATAATCGAACACACTCAACGTATTTTGACTACCTGACATATGAATATATTGTTCATCCTGACAGAAAGCATTTATCGTACCAGCCAGTATGTTTGTTTACGAATAATATATGGGATGTACCTGCACCAATGCGTGTCGTAGCAACCGGAAATTCATTTTGGAACATCATTAGCTCAATGCGACCGCATACACTACGTAATTTTGCATCTCATTCACAATCAATGGACGCACTTGTAGAGATGGATTTTTGGAGCACTAGAACGATTGTTGAGGACGGTCACCAGTACTGGAGAAGCTACTTTCATTTCAAAGGCAAGTATAGTGTCGTGCCTATCTTGGTACCTATATACCAAGATGCCGTTCTTTCGTCTTCATACAAAAAGACATTAATAGCGCAATTTATTCAGCTTCGTCGCTGGGCATACGGTGCATCTGATGTGCCATATGTGGCGACTAGGATTTTTTCACGAAGACGAGAAGTGCCGTTGGGAGCCGGACTTGCCAGACTGGTTCGCCTTATTGATGGGCACGTTACTCTTGCGAGTATTGCGGTATTAATTGCTGTCGGTGGTTGGGTGCCCTTATTCGTCAATGGTCAGGCGGCGCATAGTATAGCTGCCCATCAATTACCTGAAGTTATTAGTACGATTCAGAGATTCGCAATGATCGGATTGCTGATAACTATATTCTTTTCGTTTAAGCTGTTGCCTCCACGTCCGGAGAGGTATAAGAGGCGTCGAAATGTATGGATGGTACTTCAGTGGTTCCTGATGCCATTTACAGCTGTTATCTATAGCTCACTTTCGGCATTCACGTCGCAAACTGCGCTATTACTGGGGCGCTATTTTGATAAGTTCGATGTGACTGAAAAGGCTACAATCAAATCAAAAGTTAAGAAATAAGCTGGTTTGTGTAAATCAGAATTATTTTTTC
>JAGQNH010000051.1:3965-4269 GCA_020428185.1 Candidatus Saccharimonadota bacterium
TTCGTTCCAGGGTACATTTAGTTCGAAACCAAGATTAAACTTTTGTAATTCGGAAATGGCAGACAGTTGTTTTTTGTGATGTTCTTTTTTGTGTGACTGATTTGTCATGATTACATATTAACATAAGCGAATTAATATGTCAATGGAACATACCAACTGTGTGTATATCATGAATGGTATACAGGACGGCAATAATGTGAGATTTGGTTGGTGGAAAACTGTATGTAATCGGTGGATAAAATAAACAGACTGCGCATTGCAGTCTGCTAATCATCATTTTGGTGGGCGATGAGGAATTCGAATC
>JAGQNH010000052.1 GCA_020428185.1 Candidatus Saccharimonadota bacterium
GTTTCTGTGAATTATCCATACACCCAGTATAGGCGAGAATACTCTATAGACAAACCGCTTGTATGATATTATTTCTTTTTGGCAAGTCGAACACCGATAAAGACACCGGCGCTTATCTTCGCAATATCAAGTGCGTGTGATCCGAGCTTTCGCAATATCGCACTCCGTCTGTACTCAGGTGTTTTTTGATATTTTTCGACACAATTTGATGCAAATTGATTGAGGTCAACATTCAATGATGCACCGTATAAATTATAAAAATGATCGATAGCATTCAAATCATCGTCGAATTCAAATTCTTCATCATCCTCATCGAGATCATCGCCACCAAGTAAGTAATCACGTGCAGCTTCGTACTCTCGAACGGCAGTATAGTACGCAGGTGATTCTTCGGAACCATTTCCATCTATTTCGTTAAGAAAAGCTACTCTGTGTGCTTCGAGGCCATTTGCGTACGCAAACAATTCAGTGATGGCGTGCTCGTCGCTCGTACTTATGTCGTCGATATGTTCAAACGCCAGACGAACAGACTTGAGATGCGCATTTGCAACATCCGATAGTAATTTTGATTTTTTCTCATTTGGCTTACTCGCATAGTCAGCGCACATATCGCGCATACTTGTCAGTTGATCGAGCAGACGCGCATCGATAAAGGCCTGACCTTCTGGCGTAAACTCTGCTTTTGAAAAATCATAACTCATGGCAAAACTATAACATAATTTTTCAAAAATGGAAGAGTAATATCAAACTATATCAAGCTTCTAGGCAATAGGCGAGGTATGCCACTGCCGCAACACCTATCACGATGATCGCTGCACGAAGCCAATGCCCAGAAATTCGTTGCGCGAATCGTGCACCGCCATATCCACCAATAACACTACCTACAGCCATGAGCGCACCCAATCGCCAGTCGATCAGATCTGTTCCCGTAAGACAGATCATCGTAGTCACAGCCAAAAAAACCGCCGAGATATTCTTCATTGCATTCATGGTATGGGTATGATGCAAATTCGTAAAACTCAAAAATGCCAACATCAAAAAACCAAATCCAGCCCCAAAATAGCCACCATAAAAACTCACCGGCAACAATGCAATTCCGAGCAACAGGAAACGCAACCGAGACTTGGCACTACTCCTCAAGTCTTTCTTGAGATGAAAATGCATCAGTGGCTGAAACGCAAAAAGCGCAACACCAAAGAGCACCAATATTGGTACCAATTCAGCAAAATGCTCTGGCTCAGTATTTCTAAGCACCAATGAGCCCATAGCAGAGCCGACGACAACGGGCACAAGTAGCCACGCATACCGCAGTGGAACGCGACGAAGAAACGAGCGATACCCAATAGCAGATGCAATCTGCCCGGGAGATGTCACAAGTACACCAGTCGCACTTGCACTAATCGGAGGCATGCCGAGAGCAATCATGACTGGCAAACCAACAAGCATGCCACCGCCCGCGATTGCATTCATCGCGCCCACGATTATACCTACGAAAAACAATACGACGTCTGATTCCATGTTTTTTTGTTTTTTATATACCTATTGCAAAGTATAGCAAACAACTCACACGAGTACAGTTCGAACTTCTAGAAGTCACGGACGGCATATACAACCAAGCGATGATCGTATGTACCAATTGCGGTGTCGTATTTTCCGGCACATGTCATGATATTAAGACCTTCGACATCGCCGCCATACACACTTAATGCTTTTGCCATATCTACAGCTTCAAATAATACCGTCTCAGTATGTACAATTCTGTATTTGAATTGCTTCTTGCCGTATGTGACACTAATCATTTGGCCTTTTTTGACGCTATGCAAATGTGCAAATACACCATCGACGTGACCGTCAAGAAATACCGCCCCAGACGCACCTGGTGTCGCACTGCCAATCCAATGTCCGACACGTACATCAGCAGGGACATCAATAGCATTTGTACTTGTGACACCCACCTTTGTCACAGGTGCCTGTAGACCGATAGATGGGATTGATATACTATCACCCTTGATAGAAATAGCCCGAGATGGAGTTGGAGTTGGCGTAGGAGTAGGGGTAGACGACCGGCGCATGACAGTCTGTGTACGCTGCTGGCTATCAGCCTTGGCAACCGCAGTTTTTGTAGTCTCTTGCTCATGCTGCTCCTGAACAGCAACGGGGTTCACGATAGACGATGAAACTGGCTCTGTCGAAGCCCATACATTCACATATACACCTATAACTGCCACAAAAGTGGCGAGTATTGACGATAGTACGTAACGTCGCTGCATATATTCTCCCATCGCACAACAAACCCGGTAAGACATCACACCTCTTGCTTGTCTTGCTTAGAATATATTATATCAGAAATTTGCTAATTTTGCAATACTGACGGATTATACTACTTTTATTTTCACAGAGATGGTATACAATGAGTGGCACTATGACAACAGAGAAGCTACCTCCGATCCAACCAAACAAACAATTCCCGATAGGGGACCTCACTATCGATGCATTCAAGCAAAAGAAGATCGACGAGTGGTTCGAGATGATAGAAGATATGGAACAGGAAAAATACTGGGCGCATATTCGCTATTACAATGTTGTCGACGCAGCCGAAGGTGAATTAGCGTTTATCACCAATAGTGCCGCGATGTCACTATGCAAAAGCTGGGACAAAAATCGCAAAGCAATACCCGCAGCACAAGTTGGGTTTCGCCTGGTGACGGCCTTTAATACCAAAAACCGCGTGCTGCCAGGTGTGGGATATGACCTGACACCTCAACTACGGACAATGGCATCCGATCAAAGCCACCTGGCTGAAGAATTTGCACATTTTGCGTGGGAAGGGATTAGCACATACCCAACACTCAGCGCACTGTACGATCGCTTACTGGTACTAGGTAGGACAAGGTACGCGCTCGATGATGAGACAAATCGGGAATATTTCAAAGCAGGCATGGCGCTACCGTATATGCTCGCCTGGACAAGTAGACTCCAGGGCTATACGCCGAAATATTCAGGTGTCAAAGACGAACCGTTTGACACCAACAAAGAACTCAAAAAATATCTATACGAGTAATCATAGTTTTGCATTATAGGCATATACTCTATAATGCCATCATGAAACTACGTCCCATAAGCGTAGAGATCCTAAGGGATCACAACACGCCAGACGTTGCCGTCGAGCTTGCTGTCCGTGCGCTCCGTTCGCTTGACCCAATTCTTGATAACGGCCTGTCTATCGTTGATTCAGGTAGGATAGAGCCTGTCAGTGTACCCGGTTCGACAATTGTCGATACCGACAATATTCCACGACTCGACATACGTGCCGATTTCGGGATTATCATGACCCACAACGAACTCACCGTACGCCCCGAAAAAAGCAAAAAAATCATCCGAGAAAATACAATTCTGGCCGGCATGGCATATTCGAGAGGCAAAAACCGTCCGTACGGGATAATCGACGCCAACCAATCTGGCGTCCCAGAACATATCGTCACGCACGAATTTGGGCACTTACTTCGGATTAAGCACGGCGGTGAATACTACGATGGCGAATCGCATTGCACCATAGACGAATGTAATATGTACCCAGTCAGTAGTGGGCATAATGGTGCTTTTTGCCAAGAATGCGCGCACCACACCGCATCGAACTTCCATTCACTTCGACGCAAAAAATCAAGTCTATTCGGTCGCTATCTATTTTATTAATAGCCAGCGTGATATTGACTAATCATCTACTTGTGGTACAGTATCATTATTCAGCAAATCGAAGCTTCGGCTCGGATTACTCATATGTCAAATCACGAATCGTCATCAGATACACCCAACCCAAATAACTTTGACTCAGAAGCATTAGAATACCTTCAACTGATCAACGACGCATTCGATACAATACCAGGCGAATTCGAAAACGTAAAAGCTGCGTTTTTCGGCAATTTACACGCTCGAAAAAATAGTATCGATCAGGTGATTTCGACCATGGACAGCACTATTCATGACACCTACAAAAAGATTTATCTACACGGTATGGTGGCGCAAGAATCAAATACACGTCTCGCATTCGAGCAATATATCGATCTACTGCTCATGCTACATGAAGCAAAAAAACATGATCACGCACGTGCACTCGAAACTGCATACTACGGAGTCGATGAATCACAGTCGACACTCAACGAACGCAACTCAGGATTTCCTCATTACTACGATCGTGGAATAATTCGTGAAGAAGTGGAGGCTATTCTAACGCTACCAAACCCAAGCCATGCAGTCGAACAAGCATGCAAGCTATATGATAGACTTGTCAGCCCCGTCGCGCGGCTACAGGCTGAAATCGAAATGAAAAACCCCGACTCATTGTAGAGCCGGGGGTGTTTTGCGTAAGGTACCGGTATCTTAGGCAAAATCTGTCTGTATGCGCAGTGTCGCAATTGTCGTCGCTAGCGCTTCATACTGACTCACTAGCATAGCGAACTCGACGCACTGCTTCTTGTCGAGGTACACCGCCAGCTCCGCCCACGTATCATCCGATATCGTACGCGAAAGCACCATCTCGTCGACAGCCTGAAGCAGCGCTTCTTGCCGATGCGTCAGACCACTGTAATCCGGATAAGAACAGATCTTTTGCTGCCATACATCGTCAAGCCTAAATCGACGCGCAATTCTTGTATGATGCTGCAGCTCATATTCACATTCGCACAAATATGCGACCCGCAATATGATCATCTCGGTATCCTGCCGTGGTATTCTCCCACCACCGAGCAACATGCCGGAGAAGGGTAGCCAGGACCAAAACAAGCGCTTGTGCACTGCAAGTGTGTCAAAAAGATTCATATGCTCCGCGCCGACAGCTTTTGCGGCGATTCGACAAATAATCCAATTGATCACACCGACGTCGCGTATACCACGTTTCTCGATACGCTGTCCTTCGATTGACACAATTCCTCCAAAGAAACAAACGAGGCAACGCCGTGTTGCCCATATGGCTAGTATACAAGAAATGTATTCATCTTGCGCACAAAGCAAAAACCCACCCTAAGGCACATGACCTTAGTGTGGGCTAAAAATGAGACTGTGCAACTTGCACACAATCCATTTACTTGAGAAGGGAGAACCGCAAATACTCTCGGCGTTCAGACGGTGTGGCGTCTCGCACACGCATAACACTCTTGAATCCGCGTGCTGGATGATTCCACAAATATGCAGCATCGGGAACCGAAAATACAGCACCTTGATCATCGATAGCCAGCGCTCTTCTCAGTGCACCCAACACCACATCTTTTGCTGCGTGACCTTGTGCATTATGAATTGCATCACTTGCCACGGCATCGACGAGCACAAGACTGTAGGTGTTGTCTTTGCAGTCCAAAAACGTATATACGCCGATTTTTCTTCTATCGCGGACAAATGACAATGCACCCAAAGGCACAGAAACGATAGTCTTGGCGAAG
>JAGQNH010000053.1 GCA_020428185.1 Candidatus Saccharimonadota bacterium
CGTAGTCGATGCGCCAACCGACATTGCGTGCGCGGGCGTTGGACCAGGCGGTCCACCAGGTGTAGTTGTCGCCAGATTGGTTAAATAGTCGGAAGGTGTCGAGAAAACCTGCATCGACAATAGCGTCAAATCCGGAGCGTTCCTCGTCGGTAAAGCCGTGCGATTTATGGTTGTCGTCTGGTCGTGCGAGGTCGATTTCTTGATGTGCGACGTTTAGATCGCCGCAAAAGATGACTGGTTTTGTTTCTTCTAGTCGTTTCATGTATTCCAAAAATGCTTTGTCCCATTGCTGGGTGCGCAGGCCGAGACGCTCTAATTTTCCTTTGCTATTGGGCGTATATACACTGACAACCCAGTAGTCAGCGAACTCGGCAGCAAGTACCCTGCCCTCTTCGTTGGTGTGACCAAAATTGTCGTTGAGCTGATATTTGGCAGCAATATCATCGGGAATATTGGCGATGGTTTGGAGCGCAGGGATTTTGCTAAAAATTGCCGTGCCGCTATAGCCAGCCTTGACTGCACTATTCCAATATTCGGTGTATTCGGGCATATCAATGACGGCTTGTTCTTGCTTGGCTTTGGTCTCCTGGAGGCATAGGATATCTGGCTGGTGTTTGTTGATGAATTCGGCAAAGGCGCCTTTGTTGATAACGGCACGGATACCGTTGACATTCCACGAGTAGATCTTCATATGTCTAGTGTATCATCCTTGTTGTTTCAAAAATGTAGGTATGGTAAATATTATGGTAATGTTATATAATAAATAATTGTTCCCGCAAGAGAGGATGTTCATGGCAATGGTTGTTGGGGTGTTTGAATATATTGAGGATTGTATCCGTGATCATGTATTCGGAAATTACTATTCGAATTTCAAGCATAATTTGTACAAAACCATCCTATCTCGCGAATTGTCCGTAGTGTGTAGTGGAGGGAAGGTCGTCGAGGCGCCAAAGGACTCAGTATTGGTTGTCTATCGACCGCCACGGAGTACTGTGGCTCGAAATATTGCCATCGCCTGCTTTCACTATCCAGATAACGACACGTACGTCGTGATTTATGCCGGCGGCAAGGCTGCCGTACGAAAAGTGAGCAATAAAACCGTATATGATTACGGTGTTGCTCCGCGAATACAATCACCATCGCGAGTATCGGAATCATAGATGGGAACAGCCCGGTATACGTACCGGGCTTTTTCATATATGAAAATACCCCCGCCTATTTGTGAATGCGGGGGTATGGTTCTACTTCTTTTTGGAGCGTATGAACATTTCGTAGTCTCGAACAAGTATTTCTAGTAATCCTGTCATGATGACAAAGATTACGACTATTGCGAACGTCATGGAGCCTCCTAAAATGTAGGTTAAGTATAATTATAACATATTTTTTGTATAATTAAAAGAGTACTAGGAGTGTTTGATGGCACGGTTTGCTTCGCGCTCTTGGTCGCGACGCTTGAGTGTTTCACGCTTGTCGTAGTGTTTTTTGCCCTTACCGACTGCGATGACTACCTTGATGAATCTGCCAGAAGTGATGAGGCGCAATGGCACAATTGTATTGCCTTGGGCTTTGCTTGCGATGAGTGCCTCGATTTGTTTGCGGTGTGCAAGTAGCTTGCGAGGACTGTCGTCGATTGCGCGAGCACCGGGCTTGCCACGTTCGTTTAGTTTGATACTGAAGCTAGCTCCCTGTAGCCATAATTCATTGCCGCGTATCTGCACATAGGCGCCTTTGAGCTGGATGTGTCCATCTCTGGCGGCGCGAACTTCTGGGCCACTAAGTGATATACCAGCAGTGATTTCGTCGCCCAACGCATAATCAAACCGTGCGCGACGGTTGACGATAGCAGATGGTTTGCGAATTGGTTTTTGCTGGGCCATATTTCTCTATTGTAACAGATGAGGTGGATGGTTTTACTTTAGTAATATTTTGCTATACTGGTAGAAATGTATAAACGAGTCCTCCTCAAACTATCTGGTGAGCAGCTGCAGGGGCAGCACGACGCTGGATTTGACGCAGAACGAGTTATTTGGATCGCTGATGAAATAAAAAAAGCACACGGTACTGGCACTGAAATCATTGTTATGATTGGTGGTGGCAATTATGTGCGTGGCGCTCAAGTCGAAGGCAACGGGCTTCAGAGCCCAACTGCGCACAATATGGGTATGTTGGCGACTCTAATAAACGCTGTTGCGTTACAGGACATATTCAACGCCGAAGGCCTACCCTCTCGTACGTTGACGAATATCAAGGCCGATCAGGTGGCCGATCAATTCACCCACCGTCGTGCCCTGAGCCATCTCGAAAAAGGCCGTGTGGTGATAATCGGTGGCGGTTCTGGCCGACCATTTGTGACGACCGACACAGCAGCG
>JAGQNH010000054.1 GCA_020428185.1 Candidatus Saccharimonadota bacterium
CTTGCTTAGCCATGGTTCGACAGCACAGATTATTGCAAAGATTGAGACAAAGGCGGCTATAAAAGATGACGTTCTCGAAGAAATTGTAAAAGTAAGTGATGGTGTGATGGTAGCACGTGGTGATTTGGCTGTAGAAGCCGGCACAGAGATAGTGCCAATCGTGCAGCGACGAATTATTGCGTTGTGCCGAAAATACGGCAAGTTATCGATCGTGGCAACGCAGATGCTTGCAAGTATGGTGGACGCTCCGGAACCAACACGTGCCGAGGTGAGCGACGTTGCGACAGCTGTTATTCTAGGAGCAGACACTGTGATGTTGAGCGATGAAACGGCGAACGGACATTTCCCTATAGAGTCGATTGCTGCAATGAAGAAAATTATATTGTATACGCAAGATAATGCGGCAGTTGCACCAATTGTCGACGTGCTTCATGGTAAAAAATCAGCACTTGATGCGATAAGTGTTGCGGCGGTTGAGCTTGTAGATCAGCTTGGCGCGGTAGCAATTGTCGCAGAGACTAAAACAGGTGCTACGGCGGCGAGAATTGCTGCGAATCGACCGAATTTGCCGATAATTTGCGTAACAAGTGAGCCTCGAGCTGCGCAACAACTTGCGCTGAACTATGCCAGTAAATCGTTTGTGCGACCCGATGGCGAAAGGGCTGGTCTCGATTTGGCAAAAGAATTGAAATCTCAAGGATTTTTTGGTGATGAATCACCTCTGACAGTTGTTATCGTAAGCGGACGTCAGCCTGGTTTGGTTGGTGGGACAGACACAATTAGGGTTCGTGTGCTAGAATAAGCATAAGTAATGAGAAAGGGTGGCATAGGTGGGATTCTTCAAGAAAACAGTTCGTGATGTACCGCTTCAAGGTAAGCGAGTATTTATTCGTGTTGACTACAATGTACCGCTTAAAGATGGTCAGGTGAGTGATGATTTGCGGATACGAGCGAGCATACCGACACTGCAATATCTACTTGATCAAGGTTGTTCGCTTGTTTTGATGAGTCATTTGGGTAGACCAGAGGGGCATGATTTGAAGTATAGCTTGGAGCCGACTGCTGTTCGGCTTGGCGAATTATTGCAGAAGGAGGTCATATTTGTAGATGATATTGTCGGTGACGCTGCACTCCAAGCGGTCAAAAAAGCGCCGCAAGGTAGTATTGTTATGCTGCAGAATCTACGTTTTGATACGCGTGAAGAAGAAGATGATGAGGAGTTTGCGCGTGGACTGGCTCGCGTTGCGCAGGCTGATTATTTTGTTCAAGATGGGTTTGGTGTCGTGCATCGTGCACATGCGAGTACGCATGCTATTACCATGCAATTACCGAGTGTTTCGGGACTGTTGCTCGAAAAGGAATACGTCACAATCACAGAGGCTATGGAGAATCCAAAGCGGCCGTTTGTATCCGTGCTAGGTGGAGCAAAGGTGAGTGATAAGGTAAAGGTTGTTGAGCGTTTTGTGAAACTTGCAGACTCGGTACTGATCGGTGGCGCAATGGCGAACACCTTTTTGGCATACAAAGGAATCAATGTTGGTAAGAGCAAGGTGGAGTCCGATCAAAAAGAGGTGTTGGACGGTGTCTATGCTGCTGCTCGCGAAAAGGTGGGCGATGCGGTGGACAAATTTGTCGTACTGCCGACAGATGTTGCAGTGGCAAAAGAAGTGAGCGAAGCGGCGGCGCGCGATGAGCGATCTGTCGATGACATCAAGGAAGATGAGCTTGCCCTTGATATTGGTCCTCAGACAATTGAGGTGTTTTGTTCTATTGTCGAGAATGCCGGTACGGTGATATGGAACGGGCCACTAGGGCTATCTGAATTGACGAATTTTTCACATGGCTCTGCACGAATGGCGTTATCACTGGCGACTCATCCAAAAGTTACATCTATTGTCGGTGGTGGGGATACGGCGGATTTTGTTCTCAAGTGGGATACAAAAAAGGGCGGAAGCTTCACTCATGTCTCAACTGGCGGAGGCGCAAGTCTTGATCTGATGGCCGGAAATAAGTTACCAGGAGTAGAAGCACTACTCGACGCGTGAAATAAAATAGAGTAAACTATGAAAAGAAAGCATAAGCACTATGTCAGCCACCAATGATAAGAAACTAATTGTCGGAAACTGGAAGATGAACATGAACGTTCATGAGTCTAGTATTTTTGTACATAAACTTTCCAAAGAGATTGCGGTTCATCGAGATGTCGAAGTCGTTGTGGCGCCAACATTTCTTGCATTGCAACCAGTAAGCCTGCAGATCGAAAGGCGTCAGTTTAAGTTGGCATCGCAAAATCTCTATTGGCGTGATCACGGTGCATATACCGGAGAGGTTTCGGCTTCGCAATTACGTGGACTTGTCGACTATGCAATTATTGGTCATAGTGAACGCCGTCACGTGTTCCATGAACACGACAAAGACATACGAAGTAAAGTACAGGCTGCGATTAGAAATGGCATTAAGCCAATTCTTTGCGTAGGGGAGACAGCTCATCAGCGTGCAGCCGGAGAGACGACCGATGTTATTCACGATCAACTTATCGGCGGATTAGCAAACGTCACTAGCGAAGAATTTAGTCATATTACTGTTGCATATGAGCCTGTCTGGGCGATTGGTACAGGTAATAATGCACTTCCTGATGATGCCAAAAAGGCAGCCCGATCAATACGGCGACAAATTGAACATTTGTATGGACGAAAATCAGCAGAAAGTCTCCGGATTTTGTACGGTGGAAGTGTGAAGTCCGACAATGCGGCTTCGTATCTTGCAACCGAAGGTATCGATGGACTTTTGGTGGGCGGTGCTAGTTTATCTGTTCATGATTTTTCGGTGATTGTAGCGGCAGCCCATGATATGGAGAATGATTAATGAGCGATATCGATTTTGATGAGCTTGATCAAGCCGTCAATTCGTTAATGGGCAAGGCTCCTGCTCCTAAAGAAAAAGACGATGTTGTCCCGCAAGAGACCTTATCGATTAGCCCGACATTGCAACCAGAAGAGGCACCAAAGTATGCCGATATTGGAAAGGTTGCTCAAGCGATAGGTGACGAAACAGCAGTAGGTGTGCAGCCGACAGTATCATCACCCGAGGTATTAAAAGAAACAGATCGTGTCGTGCAATTGGAGTCAAAGCTTCCCGCAGGTGCACCGCTGCCATCTATGCCGGTTCAGCCAGTAGCTGTAGCTGCTGCGAAGCAGCCAAGTAGTGGACGATTTATGGATGTTGTGCACCCATCGTCTGATATGCGTCCGAACGCTGCCAGTAATCCTCCGCAGCTGATAGGACCAGTTCCTCCTCGTCCGGCAGGCTCTCCCGCTCCCGCCCCAGTTCCTACGCCGGCCTCCGTACCTACACCAGCTCCCGCCCCTGCTCCTGTCTCTGCCCCTGCCCCTGCCCCTGCCCCTGCTCCTGCACCAGCACCCGAATTTTCAACTACCCCTGCATCGGTTCAAGCGCAGCCACTTACGCAACAGCAAGCATCATCTGCAGAACTGGTTTCTTCGCCATTTTTGGCAGACGCAAAGGTAGAGAAGCGACCACTGGGTGGAGAGCCGCCAACCGGAAGTCTTGTTGAAGTAGCTGCCGACAGTACTACTAGTAACGTCTCGGATGCTCCAGTCGAAATGAGTGCTAATGGTGAGAAGGATGATCAACAGCAAACGATTAATCCCGAGGACTTTGGTGTCGAAAATTCGAACGAAGAATCACAAATACAAACGATTGAGGCTGCGTATGATAAGGGGACGTCAAATCAAGTGCTTCGTTCTGTTGAGTCTAGTGATACTGAAAGAGCAATGAGTGATACACCCCTGGTAACTGAAAGGCCAGGGGCGCACTTACCTATTGTGAAGAAGAAATCGGGTTGGGGTGTGGTTCTGATAATTTTGGTCGTTATTGTGTTGTCTGTAGTGGCAGCGGGTGCCGCGTACCTACTTGTTGTCAACAAACCCTAAAGTCGATCAGTCTTTTCCTGTATACTTATAAGAATGAAATCAATCTTAGAGGGTTTAAATGAGGCTCAAATTTCTGCCGTTCGTCAAACATCGGGTCCTCTGTTGATACTTGCTGGAGCCGGTAGTGGAAAGACAAAAACGTTGGCACATAGGATCGCATATCTGATGCAACATGAGGCGACTTGGCCAAATGAAATCTTGGCTGTGACCTTTACGAATAAGGCTGCACGGGAGTTGCGCGAGCGTGTATGGAGATTGACAGAAGAAAAAATGGGCGAGGTCCCTCGATCATTCATGCCGTGGATGGGCACGTTTCACGGTATATGCGTGCGGTTGTTACGCCAAGATGGCGGGTTGATACAAATTGCCCCAAACTATGTCATATATGACGAAGACGATCGGCAAGGGCTTATTAAGCAAGCTATGAAGGAGTTGTCGATAGATACGCAACAAACCAAGCCAAGGGCGGTGAGTAGCGCGATTAGTAACGCAAAGAATGAATTGAAGTCTCCCGCTGACATGGAGGCGTCTGCATCATATCCTCATGCTCACACGGTCGCCAAAATATACGCAGCATATGAGCGTTTGCGCAAAAATGCTGGCGCACTTGATTTTGACGATTTGCTTATAGAAACAGTGAGGCTTTTGCGAGATTATCCTGAGGTGCGTCGCAAGTGGCAGCGTCAGTTCAAGCATATATTTATTGATGAGTATCAGGACACCAATGCTGCACAGTACGCGATAGTGAAATATTTGGTTGGAGAAGAGCAAAATATTTGCGTGGTAGGTGATGACTGGCAGTCGATTTATAGCTGGAGGGGCGCGGATTTTACGAATATATTGAATTTTGAAAAAGACTATCCCAATGCAATGGTTATCAAGCTTGAGCAGAACTATCGTTCAACTAATGCGATTTTGAGTGCTGCACAATCTGTCATAGACAAGAACAAAGTACGCACAGATAAGAAGCTCTGGACGGACAAAGGTGAGGGCGCTCCTGTTGAGGTTCATGCGACATATGACGAAACAGAAGAGGCAAGTTTGGTGGCGGGTCGTATTACCGCACATGTGAACATGAGAGCACGACGATATACGGATTTTGCTGTGCTGTATCGCATGAATGCGCAATCGGCGGCACTCGAACGTGCATTTCGACTGCAACGTATACCCTATCAGTTAGTCGGTGGTGTGCGATTTTATGATCGAAAAGAAATCAAGGATATTATCGCGTATCTGAGGATTATATATCAGCCAAGTGACCGCCTTAGCTTCAGCCGAATTGTCAATATTCCGACTCGTGGCATTGGTGCAACGAGCTTGGAGCGGTTTTTGACGTGGCAAGGCAAGACGGGAATGGATATTATTGACGCGTTGAATCATGTACACGAATCAGATGGTTTGACACCACGGGCAAAACAAGCATTGGGCGCATTGGGCGCGCATCTTCGCAATCTACAGTCGATGGTTCTTGACGAAGCTGCCCCATCGGATATTATCGAAAAATTGATTACAGCGGTTGGGTATAGGGCGTATTTGCGAGATGGTACACCACAGGCTGAAGAGCGAGAGGAAAATATAGGCTCCTTGATTTCCGACGTGAAGGTATTTGCGAGTTTGTCAGAATTTCTTGAAGAGGCGGCCTTGATATCAAGTGCGGATGACGC
>JAGQNH010000055.1 GCA_020428185.1 Candidatus Saccharimonadota bacterium
TGGATTGATCTTGATGATGAAATCGTGGGCGCAGAGAAGATTGCTGGTGAGCTTGAGTATATGGTGAAAAACAATCTTGATGTGATTTGGTTTCGGTATGACTATATACCGCGCGAGACGCTCTCGGACCCGGAATCGCTTTCTTGGAGGGAACGGATTGTCAAAAACGCACCGAATCTGGAATGGAGGGATGTCGCGGTACATGAAACGCTCGATGAATCGATACAGGGTGAGATTAACGAGGAGCTGCGATCAGAAATCATCATAAAACATCGAAAGACTCTGGATGGATTTTTGAAATCAAATGACAGGAATCAGCGCATCTTGGAGAAGGATTGGGCTGCGGCTCCAACTGCAGTAACCGGCTATTATTTGGGGAGGACTCTTGCAGGACTCGGCGAATATGAGGATGCAATTGATAAACTTGTATTCGCTGCGGAGAAAAGTGAGATTATTCCGGTGCAGTTTGAATCGTGGTTGAACCTATGCGATTGCTACTTTGCTTTGACGAAATACGACAAGGCGCTCGACGCCGCCAATAAAGCAATGACTATCGATCCGGATCATCCTATGCCATGGTTTAAGAAGTTTATGGTATATCAGGCACAAGGTATGCATACTGCGGCCATGCACTGCGCTGAGATGTCACTCGAGAAGCCTGTGGAGGGTGGTCGAGGATTAGTGCTGACGGTAGATTTGTCATGGTATCAGTACAAGGCGCCGTTTGAAATCGCACGAGCGTACCTCGCAATGGGTAAGAATGATCGTGCCTATGATTTGTATAAGAAAGTGAAAGATAGGGCACCTCAGTATATCGAAGAGCTTGGCACCAAGATGAATATTTCGTGGGACGATATGTTTGAAGTTGCGTATAATAATATACATGAGCAGTAAGACGCGATTGAAGCGATCCCTAGGCCTACCACTGGTCACACTGTATGGGCTAGGAAATATTCTTGGTGCTGGTATATATGTATTGGTCGGGAAGGTTGCTGGATTTGCGGGCGAGGGAACGACGCTGGCATTTCTATTTGCGATGGTGATCGCTGCCTTTACAGCATTTTCGTACATGGAGCTTGCTGGTCGATATCCTGTGAGTGCAAGTGCGTCGGTGTATCTACACAAGGCATTTGGCAAGCAGTGGCTTTCGGTATTGATTGGATTGGCGATGGTGGCAGGAGGAATTGCATCTGCCGCGGCATTATCTCAGGGGTTTGCAGGGTATCTAAATACATTTATCGGAGTGCCTATAAATGTTGCGAGTGTTGGATTAATTGTTATCCTGGGACTAATCGCGCTGAAGGGCATTGGTGAATCTGTGAAGACTGCCGTGCTATTTACTATCGTAGAAATCCTCGGTTTGATTATGGTGATTTGGGCTGGCTGGGATGTAATCAAGGATACTGGAGTTGGCGACGTGTTTTCCGTAGATCCAGTACTCGGTACTAGTGGATTGATCGCAGGGACGTTTTTGGCGTTTTATGCGTTTATCGGTTTTGAGGATATGGTAAATGTTGCTGAGGAGGCAAAGCATCCAAAGCGTACTATGCCGCTTGCAATACTGTTTGCACTTGGTGCTTCGACAC
This sequence comes from Candidatus Saccharimonadota bacterium, assembly GCA_020428185.1. Lineage (GTDB taxonomy): Bacteria > Patescibacteriota > Saccharimonadia > Saccharimonadales > Saccharimonadaceae > UBA2112. The sequence goes on from JAGQNH010000055.1 coordinate 1,587, forward strand.
TCTTGTATTTATTAGTAGTTGTCGTTGCGGTCAATGCCGTCCCGCCATCCGAGTTAGCGGCAAGTAAGGCACCGCTGACATTAGTATTTGAAAAAAGCGGAGCAAGTAATGTCGCGCTATTGAGTGCTATCGGAATGGTGGCGACGGTGAATGGCGTGATAGTCCAGATAATCATGGGATCGCGAATATTGTATGGGCTTGGCAAGCAAGGTTGGATTTATGGCGCCTTTGCTGAAGTACATGCAAAATATAAGACACCCGTAATTGCAACGTTAGTTGTACTCGTATTGATGGTACTAGGTACTCTGTTGCTACCGATAGTCTCGCTCGCACAACTGACGAGTTTGTTGGTGCTAAGTATATTTATGTTGGTCAACGTGGCCCTGATTGTGATCAAGCGACATGCGCCACATCATGATGGGTTTATTAGTGTGCCTGTATTTGTGCCTTATGCAGGCGCTCTACTGTGTGTGTCCACAATTGCGTATCAACTTCAAGATTGGTTGAAGATTTTCTAGACTGCAAAAATATATGATTTTCCATCTCTGATACAATAGAGGTGTGGAAGAGTCTCTTTTGTTTGTCCTAATAGGTGGGGTTTTGGCGATTAGTGTCGTCGTTGCTCTTGTTGCGTCGCATGCGGGAGTTCCTGCACTTGTCGCGTTTTTGGGATTCGGGATGTTACTCGGGGTAGATGGTCCTGGTCATATTGGATTTGAGGATGTAGAGCTTGCTCAGTTTGTCGGTACTATCGGACTTGCGGCAATTTTGTTTGAAGGTGGCTTATCTACGTCTCTGCGAAGGCTTCGAGAAGCAGCTGTGCCGGCGGCGCTACTAAGTACTGCTGGTGTGGCTGTCACGGCGATTTTGACTGGATTTACGGCTCATTATCTATTTAATTTACCGTGGCTTGAATCAATGCTACTCGGATCGGTCGTCGCATCCACGGACGCTGCTGCGGTATTTGCGACGTTCCGTACATCTCATGTACGTCGTCGACTTGCTCGTATACTTGAGGCTGAATCTGGTGGAAACGACCCGATGGCAATTGCGCTGACGATTGGAATAATCAGTTGGATACAGCAGCCGACGTACAGTCTCGACAATCTCATAATGCTACTCATACAGCAGCTAGGAATCGGCTTGCTTGTTGGAGTGTTGCTTGGAAAGTTGGCGATGTATGTATTTGCGCGGTTGCCTCATAGCATCGGGGCGTTTGCGCCGGTTGCATCTGTCGCGTCGGCATTGTTGTCATTTGGAGCCGCAGAATTGGGAGGCGGAAGCGGATTTTTGGCTGTGTATATTGTCGGACTTGCAATTGGCAGTACGCCATCGCGATACCGAGGTCCATTGACGATGTTCCATGAAGGGCTGGCGTTTTTGGCACAGGTTGCCATGTTTATTATCATGGGGCTGTTTGTCGTGCCTCATGAGTTATTTGACCTGGCGTCACTCAGTATAGTTTTGACGCTGGTGCTTGCTATGGTCATACGACCAATAGCGGTGTGGTTATCAATTCCATTCGGCAATTTCACGCACAGAGAAAGGGCATTTTTGGGATGGGCTGGGTTGCGTGGTTCGCTCCCGATTGTGCTTGGAATGTATGTGTTGTCGGCGGGAGTTCCGCATGGCCAGATGATCTTCAATGTCGTGTTCTTTGTTGTCTTGGTCTCTGCACTGGTGCAGGGTTCTACGCTGAATTGGGTTGCAGCGCGTCTCGGTGTTTTGGATAAGTTGCCTCACGATAAGTCTACACGGCAGAAAGATTCATTAGAAAAGATATATTTTCAGGTTGCACATCAACATTCCATAGCCAGTGCGACTGTGCGTGAGGTTGGGCTACCACCACGTGCGCATATTATAGAGATAAAACGTCGTTCGAAACAAATTGAAGTAACGGACGATACGGTAATACGTCCGAGAGATCGTTTGTGTGTGGAGGCGCCGTATTCGATACACCCAGAGATTGAGGATGTGTTTATGCGTTGGCGTCGACGAGTGTAATCACTGTATTGTGCAAAAAAAGCGGCAATTTGGCCGCTTTTTTTGATGGAATCATAGACGTTTTTGCTGATATATATTATTATGGTTATGGTTAAAATCAGTTATAAATAAAGGAAAAATATGGCAAAAGCAAAGGTAGATAGAAAAACACTTGACCTCGTATTTGTATACTTGGGATTGGTCGCAACAGTAGTGCTCGTTGCGGTTGGCAGCTTGGCGTGGGTTGCATCAGATTTTGTTAAAAAATCAGTTACTTCAGAGCTTTCGGCTCAAAATATTTATTTCCCAGAATTAGGCAGTCCTGCATTGGCTTCACTTCCTGACGCGGACCGTGTCGCAATGGAGCAATTTGCTGGTGAGCAGCTAACGACTGGCGAACAGGCAAAGGTATACGCGAATAGCTTTATCGGCGTACATCTTAGCCATATCGCTGACGGCAAGACATACTCACAAGTGAGTGCAGAAGCGATGAAAGATCCAGACAATGCAGCACTTGCGGGTCAAAAACAAGCATTGTTCCAGGGTGAGACTCTACGTGGATTACTACTTGGCGATGGTTATGCATTTTGGACTATGGGACAGATTGCATACTACGCAGCGGTAACTGCATTTGGCGGTGCGTTGGTAATGGTATTGCTTGTAGTACTTGGTCTACGACACGTATCACGAGCTAAGTAATATAACGATATTTTATAAAAACAGCGCCGCAAAGGCGCTGTTTTTATGCTCTATGCGTATCCGAAGAAGTAGTCTGACTTAATATGGCTCGTGGGTACACCTATTGCTGTCAGGTTTGCTTTCATTGCGACGACCATTGATTGCGGACCAGAAATGTAGAATATTCTTTCGAGATAGTCTGGTACGAGTGACGTGATGAGTTGTTTATCAATATATCCTGGGCGCATATAGGGAGAGCGTGATGATTGGAGGTTGCTGACTACATAGGTCGTGTCGACGTGGACTTTTCTACGGGCATCTTCGAAAACGTCGCTATAAGTAATGTCTTCGGTGGTATTTTCGGCGTAGAGTAGTTTTACCGAACGATCGTCTTGGGTGTCTGTCAGATATTTCACCATACTACGGAATGGAGTGATGCCGATACCGCCAGCAATAAATGCAAGTTTTTGTTTTTTGCCTTTGGGTAATGTGAAGTCGCCACCTAATTGTCCCGCAGACAAAAATAGCTCGTCGTCTTCTTTGCGCAATGCCTTTTTGAACGAACTGCCAGGCTCGTAGTAGCGAATGCCAAAATGCACGGTATCTTCTGTCGGTGATGAGGCGATAGTGAAATATCGGCGAAGACCTCGTGAATCGGGGCTTTTGTGTGGAAGGGTAATCTCGATGTACTGACCGGGCGTAAATGAGAAAGGATGTTCTGGGGTAAATTCAATATCTTCTGTCCGCTGGCCTATCGTGCGGCGCCTCGCAAACGAAAGCCGAGTTTTGACTGTAGGTGTGACTGCGAATGCAAAAATATTTCCGATAATAAGAGCGATTTCCGGAGTGGAATGTATGTTGCCTATATGGACTGAAGGTGAGAAAAGTATTCCAACGAGAATTGCATATATGATACGCTTGCTGTTTGTAGTAGGTGATGTCCATGGCTCAGTAAGCATGACAAATGCGAGGAATAGGAGTGATGAGCGCAGTAAGATGTTTTGTATTGCGAGTGCCGTATCTCTTCCTTCTAGCCATATGAGCAGTACTGTTGTGATTATGGCCGTTGCGACAAAGACAGAAATCATACCAAGTCTTCGGACTTTTCGACCCAGCAATAGTCCGCCGATAAGGATAACTGGTACTAGCGCCGACGTTCCGACCCACCAGCTAGCCGACTCTTCTGGTCCAAATGCTGTCAGGACAACAGCAATTGCTACTGGGTTAAATATGTGTTTGTTGCGGATTGCGAGTAAGTATTTTGATGCAATAGCGAGTCCCGCGGCTGCCGTAAGGAAGGGAACTGTGTGATAGGACGATGCGGGGGTGATTATGAGCGATAGTATGAGACCGGTGAGGATTGATGATTCCCAATTTGTTGGAGCGTCGTATACTTTTGCAAAGATGAAATTAACACCAAGGCATGCGAGCACGAAATACGATGCCGTAAACGCTATGGAATATGGACTGTATGAAAGGATACCAAGAGCTCCCAGGATCATAGCGACTCCAAGAATAAAGAGTAGGTAGTATAGCAACAGTCGATACATGGTTACTCGGTTGATTATTGTATCGATATAATTCATGGTGATACCTCGTATTGTTTCCAGCCACTCGTGGCTGTGATTTGTTTGCTTGACCCAACCATATATCCCTCGTATCCAGGCTTTTCTTCGATAAATCGAATTCCAGATTGTCCCATGGCGAATGCGGCAGTGGCTATGCGATCGGCATCGAGAATATTTTGTGCGATGACTGAAAGCGACAGTATGTCTGCTGGACTATTGCCCGTGTGTGGATTGTATATGTGCTCTCCTCGTATTGCAGTTCCTGATGTCGCTACGGCATAATTGGAAAGATTCACTATAGCAATATTTTCATGTCGATTGAACGGATTTCGGATACCGATTCGCCACGGCAGCCCCTCATGATTGACGCCATTCGTTTGTATGTCGCCTCCGGCATCTACATAAAAATTATTCGTATATTCATGTAGTAATTTGGAGGCTTTTTGGATTGCCCAACCTTTGACAATACCCGATGGGTCGAAGATGCCGTTGTGCCATACATTAAAATAGCCATTTGTTTCGATCTGTGTTTGTTCTGATAGTTGCAATACGTCTTTCATTTCTGTACTATACTCGGTTTCGGTAATTATTCCTGCATTGATTTTGGATACTTCGCTCGAGTCTATATATGGGCTAAATTGTTTGTCGATTGCATGAAAAAATTGAAAGACTTTTTGAAATGCGGTATTTATATTTTTGCCGTCGGGTGCTATGAGGGTAATTGGCATTCCCATGATTAGTTGCGTTTCTTTGGTCATTGTCGCGCCTGGTTTAGTGCGTCATTGAGAGATTCGGTGAAGGCGATACTTGTGTCGGTTGCTCCAGAGACGCCATCGACATCACCAGATTGCACCTGCAGCGCTTGGCTTTTGAGCACTGGCATAGCCCGTTGGTTTATCATGATCGAATCGCGCCTGTCCTGTGGGTAGTCAAGAAAGGTGACGTCAGCCAGCCGACCGTTTGCTATGTTTGCGCGAACCTGTATGAAGCCATAAAAAGCATCGGCACTTTTGCCAGTGTAGTTACCGTCTTTGAATTTGGCCGATACTTTGGGTGTGCTTGTTGGTGCGGGTGTGCTAGATATTGGCGTGTTTGATTGAGCCGGTGTAGTTGTTTGTTTTGGCGTTGCAGCTGCAGTGATTCGTTGTAGTGCTTGGCTGGCTTCGTTGCGCTGATGAGTGCTATATACGACAAATGTCAGTACAACGAATGACCCTAGTGCTATCTTGCTAAATGTTTTGTTCATTATTGTAGTAAAGCTCGTCAAGCTTATATTTTGCTTATATATCTATCATATAGATGTTTGTAGGCATTTGCTAGCTGCCATACATATACTATAATTTGGGAAACGATAACGAACACGAGGCATTACATGCAAAAAGGAATCGCATTAATCGGCATGCCGGCGAGCGGAAAGACAACGATAAGCAGAGAACTAGCTGCGAGGTTGAATCGGCCATTGCTTGATGTCGATCAATGGATGGAAGCGCACGAGAAGAGGCCATTGTCTGAAACTATTGCGACTAAAGGAAAAAAATACACTCTTGACTTAGAGACAGCATGTATACGAGATCATGATCTGCGTGAGCTTATACTCTCGACACCTGGAAGTATAATTTATAACGACGTTCTGGATCTACTCAGAGAAAAAACGCATATAATATGGCTTGATGTGCCGTTTGAGGTGATTGAAGAGCGTCTTGCACCTGATGTAGATAATCAAAGAGGTGTGATCGGCCTCAAGGAGAAAGGTTTGCGCGCTTTGTATGATGAGCGAACGCCACTGTATCGAAAGTGGGCGACGCATACAATTGATTGTGGCGACAAAGATGTCGAGGCGATTGTATTAGAGATCGCAAAAATCGCAATGCCGTAGATGGCGACTGTTTGCTATACTTATCGCTATGAATAAAAATCCAGGAAGACCAAGGCCGTACGTCGGTGTAAGTGGCGTCGTGATGCAGCACGAGTGGCATCCGGGGGGAGAATCGGTACGATTGCCGCAACAAATATTCGTCGAGGCATATGCCCAAAAGGCTGGGCTATATGACGCGGGGAGAGTACTTGCACTTGGTGTGAAGGTGACACACCTGACGCAATTTCAGGATAAGGATAGCAAACACGGACGAGACTGGTACCCTGTAGGTGAAAGTGAATTTGCAGAAGCATTGGGTCCAAAAGAAAAACATCCGAACACACTTGGCGTTGCGCAAGTATATTTGTCGCAACGACACATAGAGAATAGTGCGTATCGTGATGAATTTATGGACAGAGTTGTTCGTCGTGGTCATGCATGGCTGCAGGCTGTGCAGTTTGATATGTTGCCATGGCATGATCGTGGTGAGACGGTTGATTTTGTCGAAAATGTTCGAGATACAATGCCGGATACGAAGATTATACTGGCTTGTCATGGCAGAGCTATGAGAGAGCTTGGGCTCAAAAAAGCTGTGCGTCGATTGGGATCGTTTGCTCCGTATATTGATTACGTACTTTTTGACGCATCGCATGGCAAAGGCATACCTATGAATGTTGAGCAGATGGATATGTATCTCGAACATACACACGAATCAAGTGCGCTTACGAGTGTTGGATTTGCTGTTGCGGGCGGATTGGATATGGAGCGTGTGAAAGACGACATGCCACGATTACTAGCTAAATACCCGGATTTATCTTGGGATGCCGAGGCTCAACTACACCCGCTTAATAATATTGGAAGACGGCCGCTACAGATGGACAGAGTTAAGCAATATCTTGAGGCGTCGGTAGAATGTCTCCGTGCTGTCCGATAAATTAGCTTGTATAAGCTAAATCTCAAGAACGATAGGTATCATAGGTTTGTTACTGGCTGACGAGTCGTGACAGATATTTGTTAATGCGGTCGTAGATGAGAAAGGAGCTAGTGTATGAAAGTATTGAAAAGAAGTATGGTGGTGTCAGCGGCGGTGGGGTCGTTGGGCTTGGGAGTATTGACTGCAGGTGCTGTCGCAAATGCAGAATCAGGAAGTGGTATGAATCGTCCACACTTGGGTGGGTCGAGTTTTGTCGATAAAATTGTGTCTAAATTTAATCTAGACAAAGCCGAAGTCCAGGATTTTATGGACGAATACCGAACGGAAATTGATGATCAGCGGCAGCAGCGCGTGGATGATCGATTGCAAAAGCTGGTGAGTAAAGGATCGATTACAGCTGAGCAAAAAGGGGAAATCGAAAAGAAGCTACAGGAGCTGCAAGCGGAGCGTCGCGGCAACAGAGATGAGGTGCGAAATATGACGCCAGAAGAGCATCGTACGTTTATGGATAAAAAACGAAGTGACCTGGAAGAATGGGCAAAGTCACACGACATAGATCTCCATGTACTTCGCGGTATATTTGGAGGACACGGGAAGGGTCATGGAGGACATGGCGAAAGGATGTAGTGTAGCGGATTAGTAGCATATATAAACGGCCCCTCTTGGGGCCGTTTATTGTTGAGTAAGTATATTTATTGTTTGTCGAACTCACGTCGATTGACGGCGTAGAACATGATGGCGTATGTAGAGACGCCTGCGATAAGTAGCGTGAGCATTTGTACAAATGGGTTTGCGCCTGTTTCAGGAAGTTCTGTTACTGTCTCGCTAGGAGTTTCAGGTGTTGTCTGTGGTGGAGTGACAACTGGAGGAGTGATGGTACCTTTACCAGGTGTACAGTCGAAATCTTGGTCGAGGTATATATTCTCACTTTGATCGTATACGAATACGCTAGCCTTGAAGATGATAAATGGTACGGTGTATTCGACAGAGTCGTTTGCAGGTACGTTTACTTCAACTTCGTTGTAGCCGTCGCTGACATAGACTGTTCCGTCTACACCACCGTCGTTTGTGATAGTCACAAGTACGCCGTTCAATGAGCAGACTCCGCTAGCGGACAATACTGGCTCTGGGCACTCTTCATTAGTGAATTCAAATGTCCAGCTTGTCTGGGCTTCTTCAGGGAAGTAGTAGCCTTCTTCAACTTCTGCGGTAATTGTGACAGATGCGGCAGTTGTATAATGTGTGCCGGCAGATACGACGATGTCGTTTACCTTGTATACAACACCTGCTTGTTCAGGAATGACGTAGTAGTCGCCTTCGACAGTACATACATCTTCATATTCAGTGACGGGAGTTGGATCGACAAGTTCTGGTGGACATGATTCGTTTGTGAATGTGTATGTCCAGTTCTTCTTGCCCTTAAGGACGAAACCTTCAAGTGCAACAGCTTTGACTTTTACTTGGTTGCAACCTTCGTATGTTCCAGCGTCGAGTACTTGCTATGAGCCAGGAACATATTTGACCTTGTAGATGACGCCTTCTGTTGAAGGGATCGTAAATGTGTCATTTTCGGTACTACATACTTCTGTGAATGTAGGAGCGCTAGCACGTACTTCTGTAGGGCAGGCTGTTGCGTCAAATTCGAATGTCCATTCTGTGTCACCCGTAAGTACATATCCTTCAGCGGCTTCAGCTGTAATCGTGACGCTGCCCGTGCCTGGGTATGTGTCTGCAGCTGTTTCGACGCCATCTACCTTGTAGACAACACCTTCTGTAGCGGTGATAGTATATGTGTCATTTTCGGTACCACATGATTCAACTTGTGTTGGCGCAGTAGCTGAAACTTCAATTTCTGGTATGACACAGCCATTATTGTAGATTGCTTGACCTGCAGCATCCCAGTTTAGTCCTTCATACGCAGGGTAATTTATCGTATGCTTACCATGAGTAATGGATCCTGCTGGATATGCCGGAATGATATCCCCCCAGCTGAGATCACCTGGACGATAGACATGAGTTGCTTCGCCATCTACCACACCTGTGTGGTGTGTGTGGTCATCGTGTCCCTCGCCATCAACTGCAGATAAATTCACCTCTTCTCGATTATAAGGATTTCCTACTGGGCCCTGGCCACCGCCATTACTTGGATTAGGCTGATGACTATGGCAAATTATGATTTTGCCATTATTGATTGGGTTTTCTGTTGCATACGCGTTTTGCAACGAAAGAACACCTGTTAGGTTGATAGATAATACTGCGAATAGAAATGCGAAGAACGCATTGCTGAATCTGCTCAAAAATCGAGACATGGTGGACAATCCTCTTTACTCACTTAGCCCACCGTTGATAATGCTTAAATTATAGCAAAAAATGTACTCTTTGTCAATAATATATCATAACATAAGCATGATGATGAAAATAAGAAAAAGGCCCACCAATCGGTGGGCCTTGTGCCTATGCAGTAGGAGGCAGCACGGTTGTGCGCTGACTGTCTTCTGCAAGGGCTTTGTCGTGAGCCTTTCTCATGCGTGGTCCAACATAGTATTCCAACGTATGTTGTGCCACCCACGGGTGAAGGCGCAGGAGTCTGACACGGCGCGGATAATCGACATTGCGACGCTGTTTGCGTATAGCTTTGGCGATTGCTTTGACAGCAGGCTCGGACTTCGCCACGGGCATAACTCGGAAGCTACGCCCAAAGAGACGTACGCCGACGAGGTATTCGCCGGCATTTGTACCGAACCCGATGCTTGTCATTTCGGTTTCGAGTTCCGAAAAGACGCCGACACCTACTTTGATACCACGTGGCTTGAGCTCGACGCGTAGCGTCTCTGCGAATGCTCGGACTGCCGCCTTGCTGGCGTTGTATGCACCGATCATAGGTGCACTCACATAGCCTGCAAGCGACGACATGAAGAAGATGTAGCCACCTTTGTTCATGTACGGCAATGCCGCAATGGCGGTATTTGCGCTACCAGTGGTGTTGACCGCTAGTGTCACGGCAAGCTCGTCCAGGAATTTTGGATCGTCGATTACCATTTGGCGTGCAATGCCTGCATTGCAGATGACGTCGTCGATACCTCCAAGAACGTCATTTGCTTGCCGCATGGCAGCAGTCACTTGATCCATAGAACGAACGTCGCAAATCGCCCATGCGGACGAATCGCCGCAGTCTTTGGCGAGACTTCTTAGCTCGGCTTCTTCACTGGGAAGACCGGTCACAAAAACATGTGCGCCGTCATGAGCCAGTGATCGAGCAGTTGCATTACCGAGGCCGCGACCGGCGCCGGTAATAAATACCCTGCGTCGTGTAAACATGATACTCCTTGGTTGTAGAAATGTACTCCGACACCTCGCGTGCCTGTTCTGACCATATTGTTCACTATAAACAACTAAAATGCAAGCTGACAAAGTCGCTTTTATATACATAAGCACAGGCGTATACTAAAGGAATGGAAACTGTTATTCGCCTAGTCGCAGACGGCACGCTACTGCCGATAGTACTGATCGGCGTATATGTATTGCTATATAAGGTACCGACAAAAAATAAATATGCCGCATATTGTCGTATATTGATGGCGGGTCTCACGACATTGCTCGTGGCGAAATATATGGCTACATTGTGGCAACCGACTGGTGAGCGGCCGTTTCAGATACTTGGAGTAGAGCCCGGCGCTGCATATCTGCCAAATCCAGGTTTCCCATCTGATCATGCGATACTCGGATTTTCGATTTTGTTTGCTGTGTGGTTTGAGACTCGAGCAAGATTATGGTCATTGGTGCTTGCGGCATTTGTAGTACTTTTGTGCATAGGGCGGGTTATTGCCCTAGTGCATACACCGCTAGATATAGTGGGCGGTTTGATTGCTGCACTGGTTGGTTCGAGTTGGTATTTGATGCGGCTGCACGGAGTGTCTCGCGCGACTACGCGTAAACATACGACATAGGCTACTTGCGTGACTTTATTTACGTCAGTCTAATGGTACAATGGTTGCAAGGTTAGATTATGGCTATGATAGGTACATCTAAAACGCATCATCTATTCGGGGGGCTTATCGATATGTCGGGTCGACATGTTGTTCGAGTTGCTCTTTTGGGCGCGATGATCGGACTAATCGGTTTTGCACTGACATTATTCATGAAAGATGTCATCTTTCAGCCAATCATTTGCGAGGAAACTGTATCGGGCGGCTGTGTGAGCGCAAGAGATACAGCTGTAATGATCGGAATGATTTTTATGGCACTTGTGGGACTCTTGGGTCTTGTGCGCCTGAGTGTGTACCGTCCGCTGTTGATTGTCATAGCAGTAGTGGTGTCGTTTTGGAGTGTCGGAAGTCTTACATTACAACTATCTTGGTATGAGGCACTTGCGTGGTGGGTGTTATTGTACGCATTTGGCTATGTATTTTTCTCGTGGCTTGTACGCCCTCGCGCTTTTTTGCCTACAGTGATCTTGGTAATCGCAGCAGTCACCCTTATTCGGTGGCTTCCGACACTATAGATAGGCTATACTAGTAGTATGGAAATGATTATGGTAATAGTTCTTGCGGTTGTTGTGTTTGGTATGGGCGCGATTATATTTATGTTGTTGCAACGTATGCGGGATAGTCAGGGCGGCGGCTCGGTAGATTTAATCAAAGCAGACGTGACAGAACTCAATCGTTCGATCATGAAGCTTCAAGAAAGCATGGGCGACAAGCTAGAGCGAAATAATGATTCGATTCAGAAGTCGGTCCAGAAACAATTGAGCGAAAGCGCCAAGTTGGTTGCTGATGTGACTGAGCGTCTCACAAAGCTTGATGAAACAAATA
>JAGQNH010000056.1 GCA_020428185.1 Candidatus Saccharimonadota bacterium
GGATGTGGTGCCTGCCGAATGGCAACTGTATATCGCTCATTAGTCCGTATGGACAAACAAAAACCGCTCCAAGGCACCGGAGCGGTTTTTAATTTATGTGACGTGTTTGTTTATTTGAGAGCTTGGTCAATTTTTTCTCTAATCTTGCTTCCGTCGCCATTCAGCCAATCGGACACGACTTCTTCGGATATCATCTTGCCGTTTAGGAAAAAGGCAGGCGTTCCTGTTACTTTGTTTTTTGCGCCGAGTGCAAAATCAAAGTTTATCTTCTTGCTTATCGAGCTTAATTCCATGTCAGACCTGAATTTTTCTATGTCGGAGACGCCAATAGTTTTCGCGTAGCCGACGAAGTAGTCGGTTCTTTTATCAGTTGAAAGATTTGACCATTCATCTTGCAATTCATATAGCTTGTCATGCATTTCCCAGTACTTATCCTGCAAACCAGCTGCCTCTGCCGCAGCCGCAGCTGCCTTGGCATTTTGATGCAAAGTAGTGATAGGGTAGTTTCTGAAAATAAAGACTATTTTTGAACCGTACTCATCAACAATATTTTTCACCTGCGGATGTGCCTTGCCACAGAACGGACACTGAAAGTCTCCGTATTCAATGAGGTGTACTTTGCTTGTTTTGTCGCCAAGTATATGATCTGCAATATTGCCGTTTGCCTTGCTTGCCACCAGCACGGCATCCTGATTGATAGCGCTAACATCTACCTTGTTTGCTTGCGACATATATATAAGCCCGCCCAAAATACCGACACAAATAACGCTAAAAATAAGCCATGATTTACTGTTCACAAGATCCTCCACTGCCGAATAGGCTGATTAACTCTTACTATTATAGTAGTATAGTTAATATATGACAACGCTATTGCTAATTTTGTGGGTTTTTACTGCAGTTTTTTTGGTATTTGTTATTGCATGTATGCCGCAGCGTACTCGACATAGTTGGTTTGAATTGAAGCGTCGAGGAGATAAGGTCGCAATGCGTCGAGAGAAGTTTCTCGACGATATCCTGGCTATGCGTCGAATAATATCCGGAATATTGCTAGTAGTAGCAGTGATTGTTGGCATGGTGCTATGGCAGGTTGCCGGCGTGGTGGCGGCTGTGGTGCTATGGATATGTGTAAATCGTATTGCGTCGTGGAGACCTATTCGTAGTTTTTCGATGCGAGGGTATGAGTCGATAGAGCCAAGACTACTATCCCTTCTTGAAAATACACCGATCTTACAGCGCCTAATTAATGAAGAAAAATTTGTACCGCACGACCAGCGGATTGAGTCGATTGAACATCTGCTGCATTTAGTTGATGGGGCTAGTCATGCATTGACTGAGGATCAACGGACTCTTATACGACAGGGTATGTACTGGCATACTGCAAAAGTTGAGACAATTATGACAGATATAAAAAATGTTACCTGCGTGAAGCATAATGAACTGTTGGGACCGTTGGTGCTCGATGATCTGCACCGTACAGGTTTTTATCGTTTTCCTGTGACAAAGGGTGCTTCTGGTGACGTCGTGGGTATTCTTGATATAACCGATTTGCTTGACGTGAGTATACAAAAGAGCTCAAAGACCGTAGAGGCAACCATGGCATCTGATGTACTACGAATCGAGCTAGATGAGACGCTTCCAGCCGCATTGCAGCTACTTCAAAAGAGCAGACATCATATGTTGATTGTTCTTAATAAAGATGGAAATGCTACAGGCATTGTGACGCTAGCGGACATAGCAAGTTCACTATTTGGTAAAAACAGGGGTGAAATGGTAAAATAGCAAAATGAATTCACGAACACTTACAGCCGAAACAATAGCAAAAACAGGACAAGTTGTGGAGGTGCGAGGTTGGGTTAATAGTCGCCGCGATCATGGTGGTCTTATTTTTGTTGATGTTAGAGATCACACGGGAGTCGTCCAGCTAGTTGTGAGTCCTGAAAGTGCAGAGGCATTTTCCTTGGCCGAAACTATTCGTGATGAGTATGTCGTCGCTGCAAAAGGTACAGTAAAAGAGCGTGATGATGGTCTTAAGAACACACATATCCCAACAGGCGGCATTGAGATTTTTGTATCTGAACTTCGGCTTTTGAATAAATCTGAGCCGCTGCCTGTCAATGTACATGACGACGGTCAGCAATCGGGTGAAGAGTTGAGATTAAAATATCGATTTTTGGATTTGCGTCGTCCAAAGATGCAAGAAAATCTCAAAAAAAGAGCAGAGTATTACAGAGTACTACGCTCGTATATGGATGGTAGAGGATTTACAGAAATCACAACTCCAATTTTGGCGAACTCGAGTCCTGAGGGTGCTCGAGATTTTTTGGTTCCTTCCAGAGTGCATTCAGGTAAATTCTATGCATTACCGCAGGCGCCACAGCAGTTTAAGCAATTATTGATGGTCGCGGGTGTTCCTAGGTATTATCAAATCGCAACGTGTTTTCGTGATGAAGACCCACGCGCGGATCGTCTATACGGTGATTTTTATCAGTTGGATCTAGAGATGGCGTTTGTCGAGGACGGCAATGACGTTCGAAGTGAAATGGAGCCGCTCATTATAGATTTAGCAAATAACTTTGCCAATAAGGAAGTTGTTAATCTACAGGATGACGGTACTGTCCGCAGACTGACATATAAAGAAGCGATTGAGGTGTATGGATCAGACAAACCGGATCTCCGATTTGGCATGGAGCTAGTTGAGCTAAGCGATGTGCTCGAAAATACTGAGTTTGGTGTCTTCAAGAATGCTGAAGTAGTCAAAGCAATTTGTGTCAAAGGAGGTGCAAGTCTTAGTCGATCGCAAATTGACGGATTTACGGAAATTGCAAAAAGTGAAGGTGCTGGCGGGCTTGCATATATTAGCTATGAAAATGGTGAAGCAAAATCACCAATTGCAAAGTTTTTATCTGAGTCAGAACTCGCTGGTATTAAAGAAAAGACTGGCGCAGTTGATGGCGACGCTGTCTTCTTTGGTGCAGACGTTCGTGTAGTTGTGAATAAGGTACTTGGGCGATTGCGAAATGAATTTGCAGAGCACTTTGATCTAAAAGACAAGAATAAGGTTGCTCTCGCATGGATAATTGATTTTCCATTCTACGAGAAAGACGAAAAGACAGGTAAGCTCGATTTTGGTCATAATCCGTTTAGCATGCCAAAGGGCGGACTTGAAGCAATCCGCGGGGATGATAAGGAATCTATCATTGCAGATCAATATGACATGGTTATGAACGGTTATGAGATTTGTTCTGGAGCGGTACGAAATTATGCACCGGATGTCATGTATGAAGCGTTTGCGACAGTTGGTTATGAGAAAGATGTTGTAGATCAGCGATTCGGGGCAATGATAAATGCGTTTAAATACGGAGCGCCACCTCATGCCGGCTGTGCATTTGGGATAGACCGTATATTCATGGTGCTTATAGGTGAAGATAATATTCGTGAAGTTGTCGCCTTTCCAAAGAATGGTTCCGGTGTTGACGTCATGATGGACTCTCCGAATCTAGTCGATGACGCTCAGTTACAAGAATTGTCAATCAAAGTCGACATCACTGAGTAGTTGTTATATAAACAACGATAGATGTTAAGTTAACAACACTTTTAGGAGTTAAAAGCTGCTATACTAATAATATGAATGACACTACGACAATTATTACACTCCTTACAATATCAGTAGTTATCTTGTCGGTGGTTGTTGTAGTCTTTTTGGGTTTTGTAACACTGCTTCTTGTAAGGATAAATAGAATTATAAAAAGTGTCGAGGATGTCTCAAAAAATATTGCTGAGATAACCGAATGGTTTACGCCTGCAAAAATTGTAGGATCGGTCCTTGGGTTGTTTAATCGGGATTAATACTAAGGAGGAATTTATTATGTCAAAACTCATCAAACTTATTGTAGCGTCGGTGGCGGGATTTGCAGCTGGTGTTTTGCTAGCGCCAAAAAGCGGTAAGGAGACTCGTGCTGAGCTTGCGAAACAGGCGAAAAAGGCAAAAAAGCAGGCTGTACAAAAAGCAGAACTACTAAAAGACGTAGCAGATGATAGCAAGGATACGATTATCCACGGTGCGGATGCTGCCAGCAAGGAAGCTGCTGCATTTGGCCGAAGTGCAAAGGCGACTGCCGAACGAATAGCTGCAGAAGCCGCAGAGCTTGGTGGTGAGGCTCGCACGAGAGCTAAGCGGGTTGCACATGAAGCAAAGAAGGCTGCAGAAGTAATTCAAAAAGAAACAAAAGACAGTCTTCGATAATCGACGGTTTAAGTACAAAAGCGCCAGCGATGGCGCTTTTGTCGTTTATTGACAAATTCATATTTTGGTAGTAGAATAATCGGTAATCCGGATGCGAATGCATCGGAAGAACCGAGAGGTTGT
>JAGQNH010000057.1 GCA_020428185.1 Candidatus Saccharimonadota bacterium
GAATATACACAACCCACCATCGGTGAACTTGGTGGCTGGACGAAGAAGGAGATTCGAGATAGATTAGCGCGTATTGCTACAGAGCAAGATTATTCTGAAGATGATTTTGGCTATGACAGCAAGGATGCGAGTATACGAACCAGTACCAAGCCTAGATAATACGAAGTAGCATCTACAAAATTAGCACTCGCACCTTGCAAGTGCTAATTTTTTTGTTTACAATTATTTTTGTAAATAAACGGAGGATCACACAAATGAGTACACCAATCAAGCCACTTGCTGATCGTGTGGTTGCCGTCCGCGAGGAGGCGAAAACCAAGACAGCGAGCGGGATATATTTGCCCGACACGGCTAAGGAGAAGCCTGTCTATGCAACCGTTGAGGCCGTTGGCCCAGGAGTAAAGGAAATCAAAAAAGGCGATAGAATTGTCTACAAAGACTATACGACTACTGAACTGAAAATTGATGGCAAGGAATATGTCATCGTTCGAGAAGACGACGTACTAGCAACTGTTTAAGGAGGAATGACGTATGGCAAAGAAAGTATTCTATGATGATGATGCCCGCGAGCGAGTGCTTGGTGGTGCAAAAGCTCTGTATGATGCAGTGAAGGTAACATATGGTCCCAAGGGGCGCAATGTTGTAATTGCCAAGGGATATGGTGGTCCTACGGTGACTCACGATGGCGTGACTGTGGCCGAGGCGGTTGATTTGCCCGAAGACGAGGAAACACTAGGCTATAAGACGGGTGCCGAATTAATCAAACAAGCTGCGACAAAATTAAACAAAGATGCTGGTGACGGTACGACGACCGTAACAGTACTTACGTACAATATCTTGGAGCAGGCGAATCGTATGATTGCAGCTGGCCATAATCCTATGGAGCTCCGTAAGGGTATTGAAGCGGCTGGAAGTGATGTGGTAAAGCAGCTCGAGGAACTAGCTGAGAGTATTGAAGGCAAGACGAAGCGTGTTGCCGAGGTTGCGACAATTAGTGCTGGTGACAAAGAGATTGGCGATAAGATTGCTGGAGTTATAGAAAAGGTTGGCAAAGATGCTGTGGTGACCGTCGAAGCGGGACAAGGCTTAGAGCTTGAAGCTGAAGTAGTTGAAGGCTTTAGTATGGATCGTGGTTGGTCATCACCGTTCTTCGTGACGGATGCGAATCGTCAGGAAGCTGTCTACGAAAAGCCAGCTGTTGTCATTACAGATAAGAAAATTAGTAGCGTTCAAGAGATACTTCCTCTCATCGAAAAATTAGCGCAATCTGGCAAAAAAGATGTCGTTTTGATTGCGGATGAGGTTGAAGGTGAGGCGTTAAGTGTGCTTATTTTGAACAAGCTTAAGGGTGTACTTAACACTGTTGCGGTCAAAGCGCCTGATTTTGGCGATCGGCGAAAGGATAAATTGCAGGACATCGCGGTGTTGACTGGCGCTACTGTTATTTCCGAAGACCAAGGATTGTCATTTGAGGATGCAGAGCTTGACGTTGTCGGTAGTGCTCGCAAAGTTATTGTCGGCAAGGATAGTACGACAATTGTCGAAGGCAGCGGAAAACCATCTGAGGTAAAGACCCGTATCGCGCAAATTGTTGCACAGGCGAAAAACTCATCAAGCGAATATGATAAAGAGCAGCTTGAAAAGCGTGCGGCTGCGCTAAGTGGCAAGGTTGCTGTGATTAAGGTTGGTGGTGCTACTGAGACCGAAATTGACGAAAAGAAGTTTCGTGTTGATGATGCAGTTGCTGCGACTAAAGCTGCACTAGCTGAGGGTATCGTTGCCGGAGGTGGCGTGACGTTAGTGAATGTTGCTGCCGGAATACATGCAGAGGGTTCAGATAGTATCAATGCTGGTCGGCAGATTTTGAAGAAGGCACTTCGTGTTCCATTCACTCTTATTACTGCCAACGCCGGGCTCAATAGTGAGGCATTGTTGGCACAGGTTGAATCTGCAAAGCCGGGATTTGGGGTTGATGTCAACAAGCCGGACGCGGGTCTTATAGATGTGAAAAAATCTGGAGTCATCGATCCAGTACGTGTAACCAAAGAAGCTGTTCAGAGTGCTGTGTCTATAGCAGCAACGGCAGTGACGATGGGCGCACTTGTTGTCGATATTCCAGAACCAGCAGCACCAGCTCCATCGGCGGGTGGTATGCCTGGTGGCATGGGCTTCTAGATCTTCATAGATCAATCAAAATCCCTCCGTATTTCAGGAGGGATTTTGATATATTACTAGTCTACTGGAAATAACTTATGGTATTATTTCCAGTATGATAGAGAGAAGTATAGTGCCAAACATACGGTCACACCTTGGGCGAGGGAGAGTAATTGTTATATATGGGCCGCGTCGAGTGGGCAAGACAACTATCGCTCGTCAGCTGCTACAGGAAGTTCCTTCGAGTGAGCAACTATATCTTAATTGTGACGAGATGATAACTG
>JAGQNH010000058.1 GCA_020428185.1 Candidatus Saccharimonadota bacterium
TGGCATTCCAGCCAGGTACGTTCCATTTCAAGTGGGGTATCGACAAGCTTAGAGCGGTGTATCGCAGGAGTCATATTGTTGTCATGAACCGTGAAGAGGCAGTTGATGTAACTGGTAAGTCGTATGATTCTATACGAGATCTCGCAAACGCGCTGCATGATTTGGGTCCACATATCGTCGTTATTACAGATGGACCGAACGGGTCGTACGCATCATATGATTTCAAGCTTGTCACGATTCCGAATTATCCTGATCCAGGTCCCCCTGTAGATCGTACTGGTGCCGGTGATGCGTTTGCGTCGACGATTGTCGCTGCACTGGCACTCGGTGAGTCTATGGATACAGCACTAACATGGGCGCCAATCAATAGTATGAGTGTGGTGCAGCAAGTTGGTGCGCAGGGCGGCCTATTGAATAGAGAAAAACTGATGGAATATTTGAAAAACGCACCCGAAGACTACGGATTGAAAGAGGTAAGTGAGTGAAATATCAAATCTGTGTTTCAGGTGCAGCAAGTGGCGAAACAGTAACTGCTTCGCATCAATTAGCATATGATTTAGGCAAAGCTATTGCCGATGCCGGCAAAACACTATTGACTGGTGCGACTGTCGGATTGCCACACTATGCCGCTCAGGGATTTGTGAGTGTCAAGGATGCAAAAGGTATATCGATTGGTTTTAGTCCGGCAAGTTCATTTCGTGAACACGTAGCCACGTATAAGTTACCAACTCGAGAGTTTGATTACATTAATTTCACGGGCATGGAATATGTCGGCAGAGACGTATATTTGGTACGAAGTAGCGATGCCGTCATAACAGTTGGCGGACGCATGGGAAGCCTGCATGAACTTTCGACAGCTCTAGAAAGCCGCAAAGTGTGCGGCGTATTGCTCGGTAGCGGCGGTCTTGCAGACTACGTTCCGACGCTTCTTGAGAACGTCGAAGCTCCAGGTGCGAAAGACGTTATTTACGATACTGATCCTGCTCGATTGCTGAGTAAAGTCATCAAGGCGTTAGACGTAAAATATGCAGATTTCAAAGATGATGGCAAAGACAGTCAGCTTGCCAATCGCTATAGTAAAAACGGTTAGTCGTTATCTTGGTCTTCGTCACCACGTTTGATGATATGCCCACCAGAATCATCGTCTGAATTCTCATTTAGCATATCAAAAAGAGTAGGTTGGTCATCGTCCTCAGGAGTTCCGTAGAGGATATTTTCTTCACCGAAAGGTGATATTCGATTGTTCATGGCTGTCATAAAATCAGGCTGTTCAATGCCTAACTCATTTATAACTTCACATGTGACACGGGCACTTCGAGGTAAGTCTGACTCTTGCGTGGCTTTCTCGTGAGGCATCACATCGGCACTTTCAAGGCTGATTTTGCCTAGGGTATGTAGTTTGCCGGTTATTTTTAGCAGGTATTCGATATCAGTCAAAAAGCATCTAATCGCCTCATCATTGTCTGACAGTGGTCGTTCGAAATGATTCATTTTTATATAATAACATTTTTAGCTTTAAAAAGCAACTTCAAGTGAGATAGATGAAATGTACTGTGCTATTGAAAATATGCTGAATGAAGTGATATACTCCATATAAGCATAACCAATAAATAAAGGAACATACTTCCATGCAAAAACAGACAGGAAGCGTACATGCAGTTATTATCATACTTTTAACACTTGGACTCATCGGCTCGGTTGGATTTATATTTTGGCAGAATTTTATTGTAAATGGTCCTACTCGAGGAGCCGTACAGTCAAATAAGTCAACAAAGAGCGATGTGGTAAAAGCTGAAATCGTTGAGGTTAAGAAAAAAACTTATTGTGCTACATTCGAAAAAGTCTGTTTTGAATATCCTGAAAAGTGGACTATCAAACAGGTGGATGAACCAAGTGGAGATTCGAAAGATGCATTTACTATCGCTGATCCAGAAAACACGGTTGTTCTTGCATTTCAGTCGGGCATTGGCGCTAATGACGGCTCGTGTTGCGGACCTATGCCCGAAGGTCCAGTGACTATTATTAGCTCTCAGAAGGTACCGCACTTCGGAGAAGTAGCGTCAAGTCAATATGATAAAGATCGGTCAAACGGCGTCTATGTTAGCGAAGTTGTGACAACTAGCGTCAAGGGTGTATTTCCCGATCCGAGCGAGCCTATCGTCAACAGTGTTATCAAAGGCTATATTCCTCAGCTTGTTCTTCATAATTCCCTTACGCTAGCAAAAAAGCAAACAGTAACACGGATAAACGGTAATATAACAGGCGACAGCTACATAAACGGACAGCAGAATGGAACTATTTTTTTATTTGGTACGGTTACGTTTAGTATAAAGTCAACGCCAAAGATTTTCTCGTCACTGAATGAGGCAAAAGCGCAGTTGAAGGGCACTAGTTTCCAGCAGGCAAAGGCAATTTTGCTCTCTGCTCATTATGAGTAAATAAAGATGACTAGTCTATAATGATATAGATGAGTCAAAAATTCCGACTTGAGACGAACTACCAGCCGACAGGTGATCAGCCGACGGCAATTGCTCAATTGGTCAAAGGTTTGGAAAATGGCGAGCATGAACAAACGCTCCTAGGCGTGACTGGTAGTGGTAAAACTTTTACCATGGCAAATATTATTCAGAATCGTCAGACACCAACTTTGGTGCTGGCGCACAACAAAACCCTTGCTGCTCAGTTGTATAGTGAATTCAAGGCGTTTTTTCCAGATAACGAAGTTCATTACTTTGTCAGCTATTTTGACTACTACCAGCCCGAGGCATACATAAGTTCCAGTGATACTTATATTGAAAAAGACAGCAAG
>JAGQNH010000059.1 GCA_020428185.1 Candidatus Saccharimonadota bacterium
ATTTTCGCCCTGCGACCAGTAAGCATCGCTACGCCGCGCGCTTGGGCGACGCTAATGGCGGTCGTAACATTTTTTGTAAAAAATAATTTTTCGATAGACATTACTTCGGGTTTTGTTTCTGCTATGATGTCAGTCAAGCCATCAAAAATCTCCTCTAGACGTTCATCAATAGGTGTATGAGCAGGCGTCGTAATCACTCCCGCAGTAACTAACCTTGTTTTTCCACGCTCCACATCAATAACTCCAAAGCCGAGTATGCCAGTTCCTGGATCAATGCCGATGATTCTCATATATACGAGTATACTCAGGTATTACCGTTTACGTAAACGAGCTAACGTGGATACAATCTCTCGACGCCACTCCCATATACCATACCCAAGTGCTACGACACCAACTCCGCCAACTATCCACCAACCTACAAATGTCATCTCTTTATCCTGAACTGGTTGTGCAGCGTATTCAGCGCTCGGCACTGAAGAATCTTGGACCTTTCTACAGCGATTTGTTTCTGGGCTTCGATACTGATTTTTATCACACGGCTTCAAGACTGCGCTCGCCAACGATACAACATTGCGACAACGATTCGTCTCTGGGTTTCTTTCTTGCCCCACCCTGCAAGGCTTCAATGTCGCATCCGTAGAAACAATCTTCTTGCAGCGATTTGTTTCTGGATTTCTAAACTGATCTGGCGCACATGGCTTCAAATCATTCGAGGACGAATCAGTTGCTCCATTTGATTCTGCTACAACAATAGAATGAAGATTCTCGGCATCTGGTGTTGGTCGATTTGTATATTGCCATATGTCTTTTATCAATGCCCAAGACTCGCCTTCCTTCGGATTTTCATAATTGCCACTATCCCCGTACACTACATTGTCAATCCCTACAATCTGTACCCTGCTGATCGAATTAATAAGCGAGAACTTTATCGTTGTGTTTGTAAACGAACGATATTCACCCGGTCCAATTATCGCACCAAACGGAAACGTATATGTTTTGTCCAAACCAATACCAAACCGTATCGTATACATACTTAGGTCGATAACAGAACTTGTCGGATTGTATATTTCAATATATTCACCACCGCTATCCGCACCGACAGGATCAGGCAATAGTTCAGTCAAAACAATTGGTGCGATATTCCATACGCAATCGTTACTACTACCACGCACCATCCCAAACGGAATAGTAGCCTGAATTTCATCCACATTGTCACATTCATCGTGCTGCAGACACTCGCCATCTGTACTTGCATCAAAACCATCAGGAACAGTAATTTGCAGACCTTCTATGTTGAGGCAGCTATCTGGCTGACAGTCTCCATCTTCGTCCAACAAATAACCGTCCGGTATGACCATCTGCGCTTCATCGATATTAGGACAAACGTCGACAATCACTTCCTGCTCATACACGCCGGATGAATGAATAATAGGATCTACAGCAGCAAAATCAAGACTGTTGTCATTTGTATCCTGCAAATGAAAATCAATAGCTTTTCTATGAATCGACTTCCCGTTTGCAATTGCACCGACTGCGGCAGTTTCTGGATTTGTTGCGCCGCCCCAACCCACTCTGTCAATTTCCGTATCGCTTTCGTTCACAAGCTGCACGTGTCCTTCGCTTGGATTTATTCCTCCGGTAAACAAACCGTCGGATATCACCGTAATGGCATCGTTCAAACTCGTCGATACAAACACGGCGTATGCGCTTGGTGCCAGCATGATATCGGTAGTTGCATCAGGAGCAGCAACACACGCAAGCTGTTTTTTTGTAAGACCACTGGCCGAAATATAGTTTATACACCAATTCGTGATAGCAATTGGATAATCTGCGTTATTGTACAGCTCCACAAACTCTTTCGTCGCTGTCCCGGTAGCACCAGGATACATTTGAGCTATCACCACGCCGTCACTATCGGTTGCACGAGCGTCAGGCACCATGATAAATATCTGACTACAGACAATAATACAACTAAGAAATACCCTCACAATTCGCATAGTACATACGAATATACAGTGCGACTATTTAAATTCAAAACACAAGCTTATTGTAATTCGGCCGTAATATCAGCATTCGTATGGACATTCACAACATCGTCCAAATCATCAAGCGCATCGAGCACTTTTAGCACCTTCTCTGCTGTTTCAGCATCGGATACTTCAAGCATATTTTTTGCAACATACTGCAACTCGGCATCTTTTATCTCAAGTGAACAGTCGACAAGTGCTTGGCGAACTTTTGCGAGATCCTTAGGATCAGTGTAGACAGTAATTTCGCCATCTTCTTCAATCGCATCCTCTGCGCCCGCGTCCAAAATTGCCAAGAGTGCATCTTCTCCGACAGCAGCAACACGAATCACACCTTTACGATCAAACTGAAACATCACACTACCCGGATCAGCGATACGACCGCCGTTTTTATTGAGCGCATTGCGCACCTCAGGAAAAGTACGATTCTTGTTATCAGTCGCAGTTTCAACAATAATCGCCACACCACCAGGCCCCATGCCTTCGTATGTAATCTCTTCGAGCACTGCCGCATTTTTATCATTCACACGGTCAATCGCACGTTGAATATTTGTGTTCGGCATATTGGCCTGTTTTGCTTTTTCTATCGCAAGCGCCAACGCAGAGTTCATCGTAGGATCAGTACCGCTACGCGCAGCGATAGCAATTTGATTTCCGATTCGCGTAAATATAGCGCCGCGTTTTGCGTCTTTGGCGCCTTTTTCACGTTTAATAGTTGACCATTTACTGTGTCCCGACATATGATTCAAGTCCCGTTATTTTTCTTAATTATAACCTATAAACGACTTTTAGCCAAACACGTGACTTGGACGTCACATACTGTTATTTCACAATGTTTGACTCTTTCAAGTCATATCGCGTAGCACGAGCCATATATATGCATAGAGCAACAATGACACCATACGCGATTCCGGCTACCCAAAGTCCAACTTGCACATTTGTCTGAGCCCATGGCAAGGCTGCAAAATATTGTACGGTTTCCGTCATATATACAAGTAGCGCCTGCGCAGGCATACCAAGTATCGTCGCAATATCTGGGACAACTATCGCACCAATTCCAGTAATAAACGTCAGCAACATCGCGAGAGGAACAAATGGCAAAATCAACACATTGCACAGTATCGCAACATTGCCTATTTGCCCAAACGCCAGTATCAATATCGGCAACGTCACTATATGGGCGCTGAGTGTCTCGCCAATTATCTGTCGTATCGTACTCGGCTCCCTTTCACCGAAGAAATATCGTTGTAGTAATGGTGCGAGTATCATCACACCAGCAAAGGCAGCGAAGCTCAACTGCCATCCCAGGTCATTCCATCCAAAAGCAGGATTAATCATAACGGTAATCGCTGCAGCAAATGGCAACAAAACAAGTGGATGAAATTTGCGCCCATAATACCATGCCGCCAAGCTCAAACCTGCCACCAATCCAGCACGCGACATACTCGGACTCGCTCCAGTGACAGCAACAAACGCAAGCACCATTACCGACGATGATAACGCCGCCAAATACTTTGATACCTTTTCAAACATTCGTCGTGCTAATCGAACTAAAATAGTGAGATTGTAACCACTTGCGACGACAACATGCGTCAAACCCGTCACGACCAATGCCTCCTGCAAATCTTCCGGCAAAGCACGCTTTTGTCCCAGTAAATACCCCAGCCCCAGGCTTGCTTGCGGCTCGCTTATCCCCAATCGAATCTTATCTGCAAACCAATCTCGCACTTGTCTAGCTACATCTCCCGGCTCCGGCCGTTGCCATTTTTCTAACTCCGCTCTATATATAACTGCCCCAAAACTGCCAAATCCTTCGCTCACGACACCTCGGACTCCTACGTAATCACCTCTTTTTATTGATGCGTTCGTCCTCGCACTTACCCACATCCTACCTGCCATCGGACTATTATTCACGACAAGCTGATCAAGGCGCATATATAATTCTCCACGCCTGCCGGTATCGACATCGTCCACTACTGTCCCTTGCATGGAAACTGTTTCGCCGAATAGTGCTTCATAACCAGCGAGCTGTGACTGCAATACAGAACCTCTCCATAGGCCTATCAACACACCTGCAAGAATCATAAACGGCACCAAGTATACTGACTTTCGCCACAATACCATTGCCGCCAAGGAGACTCCAGCCATCAGCCAGATGACATCTCCAAACAATGCCTGTTTCACAAAAGGCACCATAATCACACCAAGCACAATACCCACACTCACCAACGCAATCAACCATGATTGATGTATGAATCGCCTCAACTGCCACAACTGCATACCACCAAGAATACAACAACCTATGTCATACTATAACTATGAGCAAAATGCGCACATTTGATGACACGACCACACTCACACAAGAACTTATCGAGACGACTATCGCAATTTTGCGAAATACTATTATGCAGTACGGTGTTGCAACATGGGGACTCTCAGGCGGCACGACTCCACTCGCTGCGTATGAAAGAATAGTGGCAAATCACTCGACAGACATCGATTGGTCGAAAGTTTCCGTCTTCGTAGGGGACGAGCGCGTCGGACCACTCGATGGCCCCGACAACAACTGGCGCGCAATTGATGCGATTATCGGGAACCTCCCTACCGCAAAACTACGACCACTATCAGATCGTTCCTCAGAAGAGGCGGCTCGAGAATACACACGACAACTACAATCACTCCCTCTCTCATCAAGTAATACCCCTCGCATCGACCTACTTTGGCTTGGAGTTGGCGAAGATAGCCACACACTATCACTATTTCCAGGTCATATAGATACGTCAAGCAGCGGAGATCTTGTCATACCGATTCACCATGCACCCAAACCACCAGTAGATCGAATCAGTCTATCACTCGATGCACTATCCGGTGTCACACACGCACTCGTCATCGCCACAGGAGAAAATAAACGTCAAGCCGTCAGTGATGCACTGTCGAACATACAGTCGCCTATCGGACGTGTCGTTTCGTCGATTGAGCAATGTGGAGGCACTGTTGAGCTGCTAGTCGACAGTACCGCGTCACCAAATAACTAATATGTACGTGCATTGACAACACCCCTATAAACTGCTATATTTTACAAGAGTTTTTACATACGGGACCATAGCTCAGCTGGTTAGAGCACCTGCCT
>JAGQNH010000060.1 GCA_020428185.1 Candidatus Saccharimonadota bacterium
CTCAACCACACACTGGCACTGGGCAAAAGTATTGCCTTACCACGTCAAGGTACGCGCAATATCATTGGTCGCAACAGCATCGGGTGACCTTGTCGTGACCGTAGCGTATACAGATGGCGCGCTCGCCTTCGCAACAGCTGAAGTACATTTCAATTGGCACTTCGTCGCCATACCAAGATAAGGTCGAACAAGCCGCGTCACTGCACGCGGCTTTTTCATTGCGACTTATTTGTACCTATAATTTGATCGACGAAAGCCTATATAGTCACCTACAAGCAAGGCCGCCACTCCGGCAGCCGCAGCAAGACTAATTGCATTGCGATTATTATTTATGACTGCTGGAAGATTTGCTGTTTCTTTTGCCTTTTCTGTTTTGTGCTGTGCTTTTTTTGCTAGTTTTTCCGCTCGAGTCATTTTATCCTTGCGCCAGTCAATCCTCTTTGCCAGTGGCTCATCGTCGGGCACATCAGGCGACAGCATCGCATATACACAATCTCCATTATTCACACCGCCAGTATTCACAAAATCCGCCAGTTCGCTTTCGATTAGTTCACGATATTTTCGAATCACTGCACGAGCATTGTTCTCTCGGCGGTCATCAGCACTCGCGACAATTGCATCGCGAACCTCAGGTGTCAACACGAGCGATACGCCAGCCTTATCGATATATTTCTTATTCATTTTCTCGACATGTCGCTCAAGTATAAGCCCGAGGCTTTCGTCGTTATGATAATTAAACACAATACTTCGTTCAATACGATTCAAAAATTCTGGACGAAAAATCTTCTTCAGTTCCTTAAATGCTTCGCCCTCTATTTCCTTTTTTGTCGGTTCTTTGCTTTCGCCGTGCTGGAATCCGTAGCGCTGCGTACTTAGCTGCTTTGCCATCTGAGGCGCTCCGACATTACTTGTAAATATTATGATAGAATTCGTGAAATCCGCCTGACCACCACGAGCCAATGGCACCTTGCCAGACCCAATTGCCTGCATGATAATATCCCAGTATTCCATTGACCCTTTTTCGATTTCATCAAAAAGTACGACATTAAATGGCTTCTTCAGCTCTTTCGATGAAAGCGCAGGCACGATCTCGGCACCAACATATCCTGGAGGCGACCCAATCAGGCTCGATATATTGTGTCCATACATATACGTCTCACTATTTATCTCCAAATAACCGCCGCCATTTGGATGAAGCTGGTGTGCTAATTCCTTGGCAAATTCAGTCTTGCCGGTGCCTGTCGGTCCAAGCAATGCTACTGTCGTGATAGGTAAGTTTTCATCTCGCAACTTCTCTCGATTGATTGCTCTGACAATTTCACCAATTGCATCCGACTGACCTACAATTGCGCGGTTCATGCCGTCCTCTACAAACTGATACGGTCGCAACTCACCTCTTGAAACCGACTTAAGACTCGTCAGAGAAAGCGTCTTCTCGCCTATGCTGATTTGAATATCCTTCTTATCAACAACCTCTGGTTCAGCGTTATTTTCGTAATTATACAATTCCGACATGCCTACCTCCTATGTCCCCTCATATTGAGATATACATAAGTATGTTGTCAAGAAAATATATGTTGTTATTTAATCAACATTTTCTCAAGTTGCGTCTTTTGGTACTTCTACCATCTTGAGATCATGAATTTTCTTAGCTAGTTCTGCCACCTTATCCCAAGATGAGTTTTCGGACAATACCGTCAATGCATACGCACCGTAGTTGCTATCGTATACGATTGCCGTATCGTTGTGCATTGATTCGCTCTCTCCGATAATATGCGAGACGCTTATGCCCGATGACCCTGCAGGTATACCGTCATTATTGCGATTAATACGAGCAGTACTCAGGATACTTTGCCCGTCCTGTGAGCGTGCAATCGTATTCTTGTAGATACCGACAAGTAATTTTTGCAGGTCATTTGCCGATGTGGTCGTATCGTCACCGGCAAATACAGTATTGTCTAGCGGTATTTCCTTTGCGCGAGAATTGATCGTAGCGAAGCCAAAGAAATTATAAAATCCTCGCCGACATCCCGTATCAAATTCCTGCAACATAAGTTTGAAGCAATCGATGGCCTCAGTGCCATCACTTATATTATCGACAGGTCGAGATATCTTATCGTATTTTTGCATCAGATATGTGTACGCCAAATATAATGAATGAATACCGGCAGAATTCATCGATACATCACCTTTGTAGTTTGCGCTGCGTAGATTTCGCACACCGCTCAGCTCAGTGAATGCCAACCCCCATGTCCCAGGATTGTCTTGGGCATATTGTGCCAAAAGTGCCGAAAATCCATTGCTCGTAGGTGTGTACGATCGCTTATAGACCATTGTGGGGCCGACTGGCTTTGTCGCTCCGATTGCTTTGTTGCGTTTCTCGCGTATATACTCCGTGATTGTCTTGACGACCTTCGGCATATCCACTTCGCGGCCGCTCTTGCCATCCTTGCGCGATGTCTCGACAAAATCATTTGTACTGACATAACTCACTCCAGGCTTCTCGATAAGCTTTGCTGCGATTCCTTGATTAAGATATGCTTGTGTTCGATCAAGATTCACACTATATTCCAGGCTTGCCTGCTGATTCGCGCTGTTGTCGATATTTTTCTCAGGTACCTTGGCAGTGAAGTCTAACCAGCTCATGACGACACGCCCAGGAATCTCATCAGTATTCTTGTCAACCTGAATTGGCATAGGAGATGCCAAGCGAGCGTTCAATTTCGCTGCAAGATCACGCGCTATGTCATCAGTGACCGGTGCCGCTACTTCATTGATCGCTATGCGGATACTATTCGCTACGTCTGGGTCTGGCTCAACTTTTGCCAATGTCTGCTGAAATAGCGTAATGTCACAATTACCTCCACTAAGGGCGGGCTGCAGCTCAAGTTGACTCTCATTTAGCTTGAGCGTAGCGTTTTGAGGCTCTATACTGCAATCATTTCCGACCTTGCTTGTTGTGTAGTCCGCAATCTTTTCCTTATCATACACATATTCAAGTACACCCGGCTTCTGTAGTCCCGGTGCCCAAAAAATCGAGCCAGGAATAAACCGCAAAAACATCGGATAGTTCATCGCATCTATTCGCGCCTCATTATTGACTCCGACACCTACATCTTTCATCTTCGGAGATTGGAAGGCTGCTTGATTTTTACCAAAATAAATATCCAATTTCAAACCAGCATACGCATTATCGAGCAGCTTCGCTGCATCTGCCTTGCGCATACCACCAATATTGAGACCGTCTACATTAACACCAGGTATCAGTCGAGTGCTCGGATAAATAATCTGGAAGATAGTCTCACCGAGAACCATCACGGAAAAAATAATCAGAAGCAATAGCTTCCAGTGCTGTTTCAGCGAATAATTTAATTCCAAAGAGTTCATGCCCACATATAGTATAGATTATGCTCGTGCTTTTGTGAATGTCAGCATTGGCTAACTATTGCGCCAGCTTTCGATCTGCCTTGTCAATTCTGCAATCGTACCCCAGCTACTGTTGCCAGTCATCACGACTAGTGCATATGTCCCCGTCTTGCCGTACACGATCGATGCATCATGTAGCAGATTGACCACGCCAGCCACGCCACTTACATGACCAGGGTACAAAAACCCAACCTTATCAGCCACAGTGCCACTCGTGCCCGACGGGATGCCTTGTCTATAGACATTGCGCTTCATAGCTGCAATAAGTGTATTCGTACTCGATGTATTCAATAACTGACCCGAACCAAGCAGTCCTAGATATTTCACCAAGTCACCCGGCGTAGATTGGATATAGCTATTCAAAAACGAACTACTCGTAAATCCAGCATCCTGAATTTCGTGCGTCAACTGTGCGTAGCCAATTTTTGACAGCAATGCTTTTGCGCATTCATTATCGGACAGCACGATCATATCGTCGAAACATTTTGCCAGATCTCGACTACCACTAATATTTTTGTCAGTCCAATGCCATGTTTTCGATTCAATCCTCTTGAGCGTACCGTATGCGACATACAGCTTATACGTACTCGCCGTCTCAAAAACCTTTGTCTCGTTGTAGCCTGCGTGTCGGTGCTCGCCATCGAGCTCCGCATAACTCACGCCATACACCCCAGAGTGCGATTCAGCAAAGTTTTTGATCAACGCGGCCAGTCCTGTGTCGGTTGCCGTGTAGCTACGTGAATAGGTCAGCAGTGGCGACGTCGGCGCGACCTTTGCGACAAGCTCAACATCTTCGCCATTCAACCATTTAGTTATAAGATCAATTGTCCCCTTGGTGTCCAGTGCTTGCCCCGACTGACCATGCTCGCGTTTTGTCTCGGTGAAGTCGACAGTTGTCACGCGCGTCGTACCTGCAAGTATTGTGACTTTTGGTGCAACCGTCTTCGACAAGAAGTCCGATGCTCGTTTGGTATTTACTTTTGCCACGAGTCCGCTGTCTGGTGCCGAAAAATCAATCCAAGACAGTACAGTGTTTTGAGACACTGCGATATCATCGTCGCCCACTTTTATAGACATATCCTTTGTCCTGTCCATAATTTCATCTGCAAAATCAGCCGCCTCAGAGTCATGGATCTTGGCCAGCCTCTCATCCATTGCAAATCTAACTGCCGCATGCCGCAATGTCGGCTCAGTAGTACGTAGCATGGTGGTAACATCTTCTAATTTACACGAACCTCCATCTAGCGCAGGAATCACATGTAGTGTTCCATCTTCAAATCTAAGCGATGCATTTTTGGGTGTCACATCACACGATTTTCCAAGCTCCTTACCGACATATTCCTCAAGTTTCTTGTCGTCTCGCACGTATTCGGGAGACGATTTTGGAAGAACATTTTGCGCCCACCAAAGCGACGTCGGCACCATACGCAACCACAATGGGTATACTTGAGCATCCACCATAGGTTTACTATGTATTTCCAAACCAATGTCACTTGGCTTTGGATGCCTATATGACGTTTCATTATCCCCAAAGTACAAATCAATCGATATGTCCTTGTACGTATCGTCTAGCAATTTGATAGCTTCATCTCGAGACAACCTACCCACACCAACTCCATCTATCATAGCAAGTGGTGGCAAGGAATCTTTTGGATACGCCAACTGTGCAACAACAAGCAACAATACACCTGTACTCAAACCAGATACAAGCAATCGTCGCCAATGCTGGCGAAAATAGTCTCCATGGTGTCTCAGGCGCAGCGGCCTCATACCAAGTAGTATAGTCCTAACCGCCCAAAAACTCTAATGCTTTTCGAAGTGTATCTAGCTCTTTTTCGTCGGCTTCTGCAGTCTCTCTCTTCAATATCTCCGTACGAATCCAGGCCAAGTGTGTATTTTCGTCCGTCTCGGGGCCCTCTGACGCAAGCCGAATAGAGCGAGCGGATTTATCTTTTTTGACCAAATACCCCTTTGTAATAAGCCCGTCGACATGCACTGCCACGGTCGACACAGATTTGTAGTTCAACAACGTCATGATCTCACGATAGCTTGGTGCATAATTGTGCTCACTGATAAAATCAGAGATAAACTGCAGTAGCTCTTGCTGCTTCTTAGTCGCGCGTTCACGAGTCATGTTTTTTCTTTCCCTTTGTCATTTTTTGAATTCCCAATTCCATACTCCCTATTCCAACTGCCGCCAATCCCCACCACACTATACTGACAGTATCGTCTGCCCATACCGGCAAAAACAGTCCAATCACCGCAATTCCTAGTCCACTCGCAAACACACCAAGTGCAAGAAATGATTTCTTGCTAATCCAAAGCCGTTTCATTATTTCGACAAACAACCACACAAACAACAATAACCCCACCCAGCCCACTTCATGAGCTATGAACAAATATTGATTTTCAATAATCAATGGCTTGTTTCCTGTCAGCGATGCCGAACCAGTACTCCCGATTCCACTACCCAATGGCTTAGTAGCTACAAGCGAAACGCCTTTCGCCAGAGAATCAACATGGGCAGTATTCGAATCAATCATGGCGCCCGTCGTAGGACTGTCGTGCAAAATAACATTTGCAACAAACTCACTGTCGCGAAGTACATATACACTCCCCGCAACAACCACAACTGCAGCTACCAATAACCATGCTATCTTCTGGCGAATTCTACCCGAAAAAGACACATACAATATAGTAGCAATCGCCACCGCCGCACCGATTAATGCACCTCGCGAATAGCTCGCTCCCAGTGCAACCCCTCCGGCAAGCGC
>JAGQNH010000061.1 GCA_020428185.1 Candidatus Saccharimonadota bacterium
TTTGCTACTCGACTTGCTAGGGCGTGAACTTTTGGCTACGATTCTCGTCACCGTTGCTTCTTCAGCAGTCTTCGCACGCGCTTTTGCTGTAGCTTTTTTGCCTGGTTGTTTCGTTGGATGATCCACCATTTCTTCCAGCTCTTCTTCGTCTTCGCGCAATATTCTACCCTGCTGAATAACCGCGACTATAGTATTCGTTGCATAGTACAGAGAGATAGCGCCAGGTAAGCTCAACATAATAAATAGCATGAAGAAAGGCAATACGATAACCATCTTGCCCATAATTGCGTTGTTTATCTCTGATTGGTCCGCCTCTTTACCGTTGGCAGCTTCACTCAATATGTCCCTCAGACGTCGCTTATTGTCTGTCTGCGGCATTGTTTGTTTGCTCTGGAAATATTGTCCGACCGCAGCCACAACAGCCAAGCCGATCAAAAATATATTGAAGCCTTCGGCCGATAGTGCATGGTTCGTAAGATCGACGACACCAAATAGTTTTTCGTTAAATGCCTCTGGTCGCTCGATAATCGTCTTGACCGGTCCAATACCCTGAAACATATCGTACGTATACTGTGCGAGTTGATCTCGATGCTGTGTGAATATCTGGATGACAAGATAAAGTGCGATAAAGATAGGGATTTGGATCGCAACAATACCCAGTGAACGAAAAGGACTGACACCGTGGCGCTTATATAACTCCATCATCTGCATGCCCTGAAGTTGTCGATTACCCTTAGTACGCTTCTTGATTTGCTCAAGCTCTGGTTGAAGCTTGCGCATGAGTTTTGTCTGATGAAGTTGACGCTTCACAAGCGGATACAATGCAAAACGAAGCAATATCGTAAATATAATAATACTGACGCCAAAATCAGCGCCAGGCACTACTGCGTATAGCAACATTAATAGGTTAAACAAAGGTTGGACGATTAACACTTCAAAAATGTTCACGTTTGTAGCACTCCACTATCAGACATTAGTTTTCTATATAGTATCACTTTTTTGCTGTTTTTTGTAGGCGCCAGCAGATTTCAATAGCTGACGTATGTTATCTACCAGCTCATCGTGAGGTACTACAAGTACTTCAGCAGCAAATACTATAAATACAAGATCACAGTTTTCGTGCAGGTATGGAAGTTCTTTTCGGATAATTTCGTAGATGCGTCGCCGAATTCTATTGCGACCAACTGCACGTTTGTATGTCTTCTTACTCACCACTACAGCAGCTCGCGACATCGTTCGTCGAGGATGCCGACTGTGCTTGAGTGTGATCAAGTGCGAACGTACCGCATGACCATGCGTATATACATATTTGAGGCTGCCGTGGCCATGAAAACGATTCCGAAAAGCTAGCATAATATATCCATTATAGTAGATAGGCGTTGGTAAATAGTAGAAAAGTAAAATCTCCGCATTCCTGCGGAGATTTATTAGATCGAAACCTTTGCGCGGCCTTTGAGACGGCGGCGTTTCAAAACAGCACGACCAGCTTTGCTAGAAATACGTGCTCGAAAACCATGCGTCCTTGCGCGATGTCGAGTGTGTGGTTGGTGGGTCCTTTTTGGCATAACTATACTACTCTACCTTATTTTGTTCATTTTCGCAAGGTATATAACCTCTTTGAATCGATTCTCGATAGACTTGCCTTTGCAGTAAAAAAGCGGTTTCGCCATTGAAAAAATACCAAGTACAGTTTGTAATTATCCACTGTTTTACATAGGTTTTCCACATATTTATCAGATGAGAGAAAAATGTGTGGAAAACTTTCTACCTTATACACCTCTCTTGTTTTTATATCTTTTGGAGTTGTGGAAAACTACCTTCTCACGTATAGTACTGAGTAGTATTCGTCACGTTAAATAACGTAACGTTATAAGACTGAGAGAGGGAGATTTGTGGAACATTCTTTGTGGCAGAGCGTCTTGAGCGAAATTGAGCTATCCGTTCCCCATGCAACATTTGTGACATGGTTCAAAAATACTGAACTGATTGAATTAGCGGATGAGCAAGTCACTATTGCTGTGCCAAACATCTTCGCTGTACGACAATTTCAAGTCAAATTCTCTGATCAAATCAAACAAGTCCTCGCAAAGCATGGTGTTGAACCAAAGCAAATAGAATATACAGTCAAATCAACAACCAAGCGTCGCACTATCAGTCGAGAAACGACTCAAGCCGACACCCTACCTGTAGATACAAGACCCGTACAACAGAAGTCATCTGCACCCCAGACCACAAGTCTTAACCCTCGATATACATTCAGTGGTTTCATCGTTGGCTCTAGCAACGACCTTGCCTATGCTGCATGTCAGGCAGTTGCACAAAATCCCGGCACAAAATACAATCCGCTCTTCCTCTATGGCGGCGTCGGTCTAGGTAAGACTCACCTTATGCAAGCAGTCGGCAATGAGATTCTTCTCGACAACCCAGCCGCGAAGGTTCTCTATATCAATACCGAAACATTCGTCAAAGAATATGTCGAGATGATTCGATTCAAAAAGAAAAGCATCTCTGACAAATATCGCTCCGTTGACGTCCTGATCGTAGACGACATGCAGTTTATAGCCGGCAAGGAAAAAGTTCAAGAAGAATTCTTCCATACATTTAACGCTCTCCACCAAGCAAACAAGCAAATTATCATCAGCTCAGACAAACCACCAAAAAGCATCCCGAC
>JAGQNH010000062.1 GCA_020428185.1 Candidatus Saccharimonadota bacterium
TTCGTGACGCACCAACCTTGCTACGATCGATGCCGCCGGATTTTTCGATGAGTGTATGAAATGGTGTATAAAACGCAGTAAGCATGGCATTGCGAGCTAGTTTATCTTCGGCAATTTGATCAAATTGCTCCTCTACCTTTGCGGTGAAGTCGTAGTCGACGATTTGTGAAAAATGTTCGCTTAAAAAGTCAGCAATGAGTTCGCCTGCCGGGGTTGGAATAAGCTTACCCCTATCTGCACCGGTTTTTTCGGTAACGATTTCATGGGTAACAGAATTGCCTTTAAGAGAAAGTGTGATAATCTCGCGTTCTGTGCCTTCGCCTTCTCCGCGTACGACATAGCCGCGAGTTTGGATAGTGTCGATGATTGTTGCGTATGTCGAAGGCCGCCCAATACCGAGCTCTTCGAGTTTTTTGACCAGGCTACCTTCGGTATATCTTGCGGGAGGTTTAGCGAAGGTCTGACGTGCAGTAGCTTCATTGAGCGTGAGAATGTCGCTACTTTCAAGTTGTGGCAGAAGTGCGTCTTCTTTTTTGTTGGTTCCGTATACTTTCAGGAATCCATCAAACAAAATTACTTCGCCTTTTGCTTCGAATGACTCTTTTGATGTACTGACGGCGATTGTTATTGTCGTCTTTTCGAGTTTGGCTGGTGCCATTTGGCTTGCAAGCGTGCGTCGACGAATGAGTTCATAGAGTTTTTGGTCGTATTCGTTTGTGCTGCCTTTCTCGAGTCGCATGTCGGTCGGACGAATTGCTTCGTGCGCCTCTTGTGCGCCTGATGATTTCGTCTTAAATGCTCGGACTTCGCTATATTCGGCACCGTATTCAGATGTAATATAGTCTTTTGCTGCAGCAATTGCCAGGCCACTAAGATTGACACTGTCGGTACGCATATAAGTGATTTTTCCGGCTTGGTACAATTTCTGGGCACTAGCCATAGTCGCCTTTGAGCCGAAGCCTAGACGTGAGTTGGCTTCTTGCTGAAGCGTACTTGTCGTAAATGGCGCAGATGGATTTCTCTTTCCTGGGCTTTTGCTGACATTTTTGACAGTGAACGTTGCATCGAGAAGACTTTCGAGAAAATCTCTTGCTTCTTGTTCGGTATCGAATCGTTTTGGTAAGTCGGCTTTGAACTCATCGTTATCGTGTGTGAAGACGGCAGATACTTTAAATTGAAATGAGCCGTTGAATGCTGATATCTCACGTTCACGTTCGACGAGTAGTCGTACTGCTGGAGATTGCACACGACCTGCTGATTTTCCGCCGGGAACCTTTTGCCATACGACAGGGCTTAGCTCAAAGCCAACGATACGGTCTAAAATTTGTCGAGCTTGTTGTGCTTGGACGAGATGCATGTCGACGGTTCGCGGATGTTTGACTGCCTCTTCGATGGCATTTTTTGTGATTTCATGAAACACGATTCGATTTGTTACTTTTGGATCGAGTTTCAAAACTTCGCAAAGATGCCAGGCAATCGCCTCTCCTTCACGGTCTTCATCGGTTGCGAGCCAGACAGTATCTGCACTTTTGACAGCTTTTTTCAATTCTGTGATGACTTTTTTCTTCTCTGGATCAACTTCGTATTGTGTTGTGAAGTTATTTTCAATATCAATTGGCGGCTTCCCGTCATTTGTTTTCTTTGGAATACTACGGATATGGCCGATAGACGAAAGTACA
The DNA here is from genome assembly GCA_020428185.1 of Candidatus Saccharimonadota bacterium. Taxonomy (GTDB): domain Bacteria; phylum Patescibacteriota; class Saccharimonadia; order Saccharimonadales; family Saccharimonadaceae; genus UBA2112. The sequence goes on from JAGQNH010000062.1 coordinate 1,680, forward strand.
ACAAAATCACTGCCGAGATACTTCTCGATTGTTTTTGCCTTTGCTGGCGACTCGACTATAACTAGATTTTTGGTCATATACGTATTGTTGTGCTTATTTTTAACATGGCACAACGGATTATTGTATGCAAGATAGCCAACTTGTCAAGTTTTTTGTCACAAAAAATAAAAAGGCCACTGGAGTGTGGCCTTTGCTTGGATGGTGTTTAGTATCTTTTACAACTGGTAAAAAAATCGTCAGTTGCTTCGTAGATAAAGATAACTGCATCTTCCCATTCAATGACAGTTCGTCGTTCGATGACGTATCGCCACATGTATGTATGAGTGCGATGATTCCATATGCGCTCTGGTGGAGTGATATGCTGCACGACATCGACAAGACTGCTCAATCGAACGAACAGCCGTGTTTGCGGATCTAGTCCGTGAGAGTGCCCTATTGCATTGAATCGACTATCTGGAAACGTAAACTCGCGAACGAGACTCACGATATCTCCTTACCATGTCAAGCGACGTATCCGTGTCGGATACATGACAAACAATACCGCACGTGGCGATAGCTGTCTAGGTATTTGACACATATATATGTATATGAAAATATGTATAACCATATGAAATCTCGTCAAGCCTGTGAGTTGTCGCTACATAATTTCGGCTATATCGAAAAAAACCTTACACAGTTGGATATTCCGCTAATTCCGTTGACGGTTCCAACCTTGGACGACAATATATTGATAAATTGCGAAAAACTGTCTGAGCCGCGTGCGATTGTTGTTGAAGTTGATGCACTATGTCGGAGTATTCTCGTGAGGCGACGTGACGAAAATGCTATGCAGGTTATGCAGGCGGACCGGCGACGAGATACTTATGCCCATCTTTTGTTCCGTGATCCACTCGAACATATCATGTTGTCAAAAGTAGAAAATTATACGTGGTTAGTAAATACACACGACGATAATGTAAATGATAAATATATGCTGCGTGAGTTTGTAGGGATATTGTCCACATTTGCACTTAGTAAGCAGGTTAAAATCAAGCAGTCCTAGCAGCTTTGTGTCGGCTGTTGTTGTTCTTGTAGGTCTGCGATGGATGATTCAGAAATATTCTGGACAAGAAAAACATTTACTGTTGATTGTGAGCTTATTTCTGGAATTGAAATACCATAATTTTGTTCGACTTCAAAAATACTTGAAAAGTCAATCAAGTTAATCGCTGTACCTACAAGATCCCCCTCTTCGTTGTACACTGGGCCGCCGCTTGCGCCACCTCGTACATTTGTATCGGGCGGTTCGCTGTATGCCTTTAGGCCACCGATTGCTGCGACCATTCCGTTTGCATATTGTTTGAGCGCTATTGCTCCAAGTATTGCAGGCTTGGTAAGTCCGGAGCGTACTTCGTCTTCTGTAAGATAATCGGAGTTTGGTGAGCGAAGCATACCTTCTTCGGTAGGCTCAAAGTTGACAAGATATAGTGGCATTCCCGTTGTGATCTTTGATAAATCACCAATGCGAGTTGGTGTTGTGTATGGGCGTGGTTCAAATGGTGTTTCTAGTAGTAGTGTGTCATTGGGTATTGTGTTGATATCGCCCCTCGTTATGCCACTTGTATCACCTTCGTAGTGGCCGGCTTTTTTTGTAGTAGGCAAAGCTATGCCATTTTTGTCGGATTCACTGACGGGGCTGTGAATTGTCATATCTACACAGAGTGGTAGTGCGTCGCTTGAGAGACTGTAATCACAGTGTCCTGCGCTTAGATAATCGTAACGATCGATACGGACGCCCGAACAGACTTCTGTTTTTCCAAGGAGTGGAATCGAGCCAAGTACAGACACGACGTTTGGAATTTGTTCGGTGACTGCTGTGGGTAGATTGTCTGGGAAGTCGGTAGATGTGACTTCGGGATACGAAAGGTCGGGCACAAGATAGTAGTCGCCCCCAGCTGTGCAGCCCGATAATAGTGATGCCGAAGTGATTATCGCACCAAGTTTTTCTATCATGAGATTATTTTTTCACATCCTGTAGACGGTGTCCACTGCTCATCGAAGTGTCCACTGATTTGCCCCAAGTCCACGGATGATACCGTTAATTTCCATCATAGTCAGCTCTGTTGCAAATACACCTGCATCGCTTTCACTAAGTCGTTGTATTTCATCACCATCTCTGACGCCGGACTGCAGGATGGTGATTATTTTTGCCTGAAGAGGATTGTCTCCAAGCGCTAGCTGCGTCTGGGGCTGTAGAAGATGGGGCGCGATGATTTCGAGAATATCTTCAGTGCACGTTACAGGTGTCGCCCCTTGCTTTAGTAGGTTATTGCATCCTGCAGATAGCGGACTTGTGATGTTGCCGGGAACGACAAATATTTGTTTGCCTTGTTCGAGCGCGTGCTTGGCCGTATTGAGTGTACCGCTGCGTGCTGCTGCTTCGGTAATCAAGACTGCATCTGCAAGGCCACTGACAATTCTGTTGCGTTCTAAAAATTGAAAACCTCGAGCAGGAACAGTCGGTTCGTATTCACTGATGATCGCACCGCCACTGGCGACGATATCTTCTCCTAGCTGACGATTCGAGCTTGGGTATAGCTGTGCGAGGCCATTGCCCTGTACCGCAAGTGTCGTGCCGCCTGAGTCAATAGCTGCTCGATGTGCTATCGCATCAACTCCGAGGGCCATGCCGCTGATAATAACGACTCCATATCTTGCGAGATCTCCGGCAATTTTCGCTGTCACTTCTTTGCCGTATGGTGTTGGCTTGCGCGTACCAACGATTGCGATGGTCGGCATACGCTGCTCGGGCAATGTGCCTATATAGTACAATTTTTTAGGCATTAGCGCAATGCTATTTATAATCTGTAAGAAATTTTGTTCTTGTGGTGATATATGGTTGATTTTCATGGCAATTTATTACTAAGAGTGTTGACAATGTGTCAAAAGAGTGCTAGAATGAACGTGGTTGATAGCTTTCGGGCTATCCAATCGCACCTTATACCCCCTATTCTAACTTATGTTAGGTTGCATGCAATGTTTCTTTAAAGTATCTACCCTCCACTTTTAAGAATTAACTCTTCGGAGTTTGACAGACGTTGCGTGCATACTAACCCCTTTAACCAGCGGACC
>JAGQNH010000063.1 GCA_020428185.1 Candidatus Saccharimonadota bacterium
AGATAGAGAAGGCTCATCCTGACGTATTTCATATGCTTCTCCAGCAACTCGAGGACGGCAAGCTAACTGATGCCAAAGGTCGTGAAGTAGATTTCTCAAATGCGATAATTATATTAACTAGTAATCTCGGTGCCGAAAAGATGATGAAGGAATCATCGCTCGGTTTCCATGCTGCAACAACAAGTGACAGTAAGAAATTGGATGAACTTCATTCAGAAAACGCTGAGGCTGCGCGAGAAGCTCTTGCAAAGCGAATGCGACCAGAGCTAATCAATCGTTTTGACGCAATTGTTACTTTCCGTGCGCTGACAAAGAAAGAGGTTGGAAAGATATTTGACAATTTGGTTAATGAGCTACAGGAACGTCTAGTGAGAAAGGGTCTTAGACTTGTGATTACGCCTACAGCTAAGCGACATTTGATACAAAAAGGATTCGACGAAAAGTTTGGTGCTCGACCGCTACGCCGAGCGATACAGGATGAGTTGGAACATAGGCTTGCTGAGGGTATACTAGACGAAGAATATGATCGCGGCACTGTATTAACGGCGACTGCACGAGGGGGTAAACTTGCAATCAACATTACAGCAGAACAGCCAGCCTAAAAAAGGCAAAGGCATATGGAGTATATTGCTGCTTGTAGTCAGTATATCTTTTACGGCAGCCTTCTGGCTTAACAGGCAACTAGTAGTAGATACTGTTAATTATTACAATTACAAACCGTCATCGACGATTATGCAAATTGCCGATCAGGTGCAGTTTACTGATACTGGAAAATTTTACTTTTACGCTGACAATCCTAGTGTTGAGAGTGGTCTTTCGTTTAATATTTCATGCAAAAACAAGGAAAGTGGAACGGCAGTATTGGGGTGCTATACGGGTGACCGTATTTATATTTTTGACGTCAATGACGACAGATTGGATGGGATTGAGGAGGTGACAGCTGCTCATGAACTCTTGCACGCGATATATATTCGAATGTCCGATGGTGAAAAGTCAAGGATAAATGAATTGGTTGAGGCGGAATATATGAAATTGAAGGATGATACGAAGTTTGCGAAACGCATGGCGTATTATGCACGAACTGAGCCTGGGGAGCGCGACAATGAGCTACATTCGATCATTGGTACAGAAGTAGCTGACATTAGTCAGGAGTTAGAAGAACACTACAGTAAATATTTTGTAAGTCGAGAGCGTATTGTCGCATTTCATGATTTTTATAATGGTGCATTCGTAAAACTGGAGAATCAATCAAAGTTACTGTCGAAAAAAATGGATGCATTAAGTAAGGTGATTGCTAATTCTGCCGACAAATACAATGCTGATATAAAGACACTTAATTCAGACATATCATCGTTTAATAGTCGCGCTTCTTCTGGTGAGTTCAAGTCACAGCTGCAATTTGACACCGAACGTCAAGCGCTCGTAGACCGCATTGCTCAGCTTGAAGCGGATCGAGTGAGTATCAAGAAGGATGAGAAATTATTTAATCAATTACGAACAGAATATAACAGTATCGTTACGCAAACGAATGATTTGTATAAGAGCATTGATAGCAGTTTGGCTGAGACGCCACAAATCTAAGCTAATGCCATACTGGGGTATAATGTAAATAATGGCGAAATCAAAAACACTATTTGTGTGTCAGAATTGCGGTGCGTCTTATCCCAAATGGACTGGGCGATGCGACAACTGCGGTGAGTGGAATACTCTCGTTGAGCAGGCTCAAAATACGACATCGGGGAACTCTGTTGTTGCTAAGAGTCGTGGAACACCTCTTGAAAGTAAGAGGCTAAACGATATAGAGTCGAGTGAGAAGCAAGAACGTATACATACTGGTATACGGGATTTGGATACGGTACTGGGCGGAGGTATATTGTCTGGAGGTGTGATTCTATTGGCTGGTCAGCCCGGCATGGGCAAAAGTACCTTGTTGCTGCAGGTTTCTGCATCGATATCAAATACTGAGCCGGTTTTATATGTTAGTGGCGAAGAGTCTGCGTCACAAGTGAAGATACGAGCAGAACGATTAGGTGCTGTCGGTAGACAGCAATTAAGCTTCGCGGCGAGTACATCTGCAGATGATATCGCAGCTAGTATCCGCACAGGCGGCTACAGGCTGGTTATTGTCGATTCGATACAGACATTGACATTGGGAGAGCTAACATCGGCTCCTGGTACTGTCAGTCAAATAACGAATAGTAGCAATGTGATAATACAAGCAGCTAAGGCATCAGGTACATCTGTAATAATTGTCGGACACGTCACAAAGGAAGGCTCTATAGCTGGACCAAAGGTTTTGGAGCATTTGGTTGATGTCGTATTGCAATTCGAAGGTGATAGATACGGTGGGTTTAAGGTGGTTCGAGCGATAAAGAATAGATACGGTTCGACAAACGAAGCTGCAATTTTTGAGATGAATGATGGTGGATTGGTCGTAGTTGAAAACCCGTCTGCAGCACTGCTCGCAGAAAGACAGAATGCTGATGGATCTGTTGTGCTCGCAACCCTTGAAGGCACTAGGCCCCTATTAGTAGAGATACAAGCACTTGTGAATCCAACGAGTTTCGGGTATCCTAAGCGTACAGCAAGTGGATTTGATCTAAACCGTTTGAATTTGTTAATCGCAGTCATAGAGCGACGAACGAAATTGAATTTATCAGATAAAGATATTTATATTAATGTAGTTGGCGGTCTTAAGCTTGCTGATCCTGCAGCTGATTTAGCTGTTTGTATGGCCATTGCAAGTGCGGCCGCAGGGCGTCGGCTCGATGATGGTCTTGTTGTGTTCGGCGAAGTAGGATTGGGCGGTGAAGTAAGGTCGGTAAGTGGTCTCGATCGACGAATAGCTGAAGCGAAAAAACTTGGTTTTACAAAAGCTATTGCACCGAAGATCGGAAAAAAGAATTCATTTGTCAGTGGTGTGAGGGATTTACGCCAAGCACTTATTGAATATCTTCAAAAATAATATGTAATTAGGAATAAAAAATGAATGCTGAAATAATTCAATTTGTAACATTTGGCTTAGTTGTTATTGCGTTGGCTGAGATTAGCTATCTTGTAGTGAAATTACCACGACAGACAAGTAATAAAAATCGCTATATGTTTGTAGATACATCTGTATTAATCGATGGTCGTATTGTACCAATTATTGCATCGGGATTTGTGAGCGACATTGTCGCAATTCCGAGAAGTGTCATAGGAGAACTGCAGTTTTTGGCAGATAATGCAGATCCCGAAAAGCGATCTAGGGCTCGTCATGGTTTAGATATTGTCAGGGAATTGCAGCAACTAGAAGGCGTAAACGTGCTGATATTTCAGGACGGCAGCAAGGCAGAAGAAGGAGTTGATGAGCGTCTATTGTTTCTAGCAAAAAAACACGGCGGTGC
>JAGQNH010000064.1 GCA_020428185.1 Candidatus Saccharimonadota bacterium
CGTTCGCGTGACTTTTCGATGTCTTTCTTAATATCTTCTCGAAGTTCCTTGACCGTCTTGAATGGACCTGCCTTTGCGGCAAACGCATCGTCGACTTCCGGCAAGACAACTTCCTTCACAGCTTTGACCGTCACCACAAAAACCACTTCCTGACCTGCCAAACTTTCGGCTTGGTAATCATCTGGAAACTTCAGAGGCAAATCAAACTCATCACCAACCTTATGACCCTCGACACCTGACTCAAATCCAGGAATAAATTGTCCAGAACCTAGCTTCAAGGTGTACTCTTTTGCAGACCCACCATCAAATGCAACGTCATCTTTTTTGCCAACAAAATCAATGACGACTTCATCGCCATCTTTTGCGGCACGTTTGACTTCTTTTCGTTCAGCAAATCCAGCACGCATTCTTTCAATAACATCGTCGACATCACTATTTTCAACCTTACCAACAACGCGCTTCACGCCCATCTTCTTGTATTTACCGAGCTTAATCTTTGGCAATACTTCGACTTCTGCCGTAAACTCGACTTCCTGGCCAGGGACATACTTCTTTACGTCAACCTGAGGCCTATCGAGTGCTCGTATGTCACTCTCAGTGAAGGCGACAGACACAGCTTTGCTTATAGCATCGTCAAGTAATTGGTTTGCGAGCGCGTTCGGATCAACGTACTTTGCCGCAACCGCTACAGGAACCTTGCCTTTGCGAAAACCAGGTGCTTTCACACTTTTCGCCAACTTATGCAATGCGACCATTTCGGCATCGTCAAGCTCTTCTTTGCCAAGAGTGACCGTCATTAAAACTTTTGTATCAGATAGGTATTTTGTGGTGGTCTTCATATTCTACCTATTGTAACAGAGGTGGAATATTTGCGCAAAGTTGAGACTTATTTCGCTACTCTTAACTTAGTTATGATATTGTCAACGCTAAGATTTTCCTCATGCGATGTCCTCGTGTCTTTGAGGTTATATTTACCTTCGTTAACTTCCTTTGCCCCGACAAACAACATATACGGAACATTTTTCTTCAGTGCAGATTTAATCTGTTTGTCTATCTTACGACCCGATATATCAACTTCGACGTTCACACCTGCATCACGCAAGGTCCGCGCTAGCGCGAGCCCTTCAGACGTACTCTCATCGACAATAACAATGACAACATCCGTAGTTGGATACAGTTCGGGTAGAAGATTATGTGTCCGCAAGAATAACTCAGTAGTGGTTAGCCCAGGGGCGAATCCTACAGTTGGTATCGGTTCTGCGCCAAACAAGCCAACAAGGCCGTCGTATCGGCCACCGCCAAACATCGCTCGATTATTGTCTTGGTGTAGATCAAAAACCTCAAACACCATTCCAGTGTAGTAATCAAGCCCTCTCATCAGAGTGATGTCGAATCTCGCATTTGTCACTCCAAATTCGTGCAAATAGCCAAATAGCGTCGTCAACTCTTTGACCGATTCACTCTCCTGAAGCTCAGCCGGGAGCTCATCGACAGATGAAACAGCAAAAAGTGCCTGTAATTTTTCGAGTCCGGCTTGCGCGTATTCATCGCCGAAGATATCTGATGCCTGACGAATAAACTCTTCTGATGAGATCTTTTCCTTTCGATCGAATAGCTTCACCATGAGTTCCGAACCCACACCATCTAACCCTAAATATCCGGTCATCATATGATCTATCAGGCCTCGATTGTTTACACGAATTGTATACATATCATCTTTGGCACCGAACGCCCGCATAATATCGTGCGCAACTTCTATAATCTCTGCATCTGCAAGCACGCTATCGACACCGAAAATATCCGCATTAAGCTGCCAAAATTCACGCTCACGACCTCGCTGTGGCCGTTCGTACCTCATAAAATTTGCGATACTATACAGACGAGCCGGATACGCCATCTCCTGCCGACGACCAGCGACCATACGGCTAATGCTAGGCGTCATCTCAGGACGAATCGCAACAGTCCGATCACCACGGTCGACAAAACTATACGTCTGCTGGTTAGCTAGTTCATCACCTGATTTGGCGGCATACACCTCTAATGGCTCAAGAAGAGGAGCACCATACTCCTGGTAACCGTGTCGTTCGACAACACTTCTCCATGTTTGAAAGATATAATTTTGCACCCTCTTTTCTTCAGGGTAATAATCTCGTGTGCCTTTGTATGGAAGAGCTGAAAGTGTACTCATATATACTGAATATTATACCAAGTGCACTAGCAATATCCTAGGCTCGCTTATACAATCTCACTCTTAGCTAGCACATGCTGCTGCATCCATGCGTACATTCCGATCCCGGACGCCACCCCGACATTCACTGAACGCGTACTACCAAACTGCTCTATCGCGACCAGCCCCTCGCATCTCTTGATCATTTCGTCACTGAGGCCATTTCGCTCGCTGCCAAATACAAGCACTGCATCATCAGGCAGTGGATAGCTATGGAGCGGCACACTTCCTTGGATATTATCAAAACCAATCACACGCCTCCCGCGTGCAGCCATCATAAATTCATCAATAGTCTTGTGGTAGTACACATGCATATATAGGTCAGTCGCCATTGCGCCTCGCTTATTCCATTGCTTCTTACCAATAATATGCACTGCCTCGACATTAAACGCGTTCGCATTGCGAACAATAGTACCTGCATTGAAGTCTCTTTCAATGTTTTCGATAGCTATATGTAAGTTGCTTCGACTTGCATCTAGCCTTGCCTTTATTGCTTCGACACTCATACCACGAAATGAATCAGTCACGTTGCGTGTATCATTATCTGCCGTCAACTCTTCATTCATACTCACAGTCTAGCAGTGTCTGAGATATGTTGGTATACTACAGGCATACATGAAATCAACAAACAAACAAAAAACCAACGTAAAAAAATTTGAAAACAATCCGTTTTACATAACAACAAACGGCATAACTCTACTTGCCGAATCAGCACAGGGCATCTTTTTTCTCTTTATCGGTCTTGCTATTCTCAATTTTTTGATGAATGACTCGCCCGAGCCGAGTCAACCTGCATTTGAGTCCATGACTGCGACTCTACAAACGTGGACAGCCTCCGAATGGCTACTTATAGGCGGGTCTGTCTCGATTATCATATTTGCGATGTTTATGATATACACCCTATTCGAAGGAGTCGCAGCATATACATCTGTGCAGCTTGCTCGCAACAAAACCGTCGCAGTTAGAGAAGCATTCCGTGTTGCATTCGAACACCTTTGGGCATTCTTCTGGCTTCGAATAATCGTTTTTACCAAAGTACTTCTGTGGTCGTTACTTGTTGTTATTCCAGGCATAATAATGGCTATCAAATACAGCCTCGCCGGTGCAGCCTTCTTTGATCCAGACAAAAATTTGCGCGGGAACGCTGCAGTACAAGAAAGTATTCGAATGACAAAAAATGCTTGGATTACAACATTTGCTGCAAATGCCCTATTCAACATAATGACTCTTGGTGCAATCTCTACTCTTGTTAGCACAAGCGTCAACAGTATACTCTATAGGCAATACGCAGATTCTGGAGATACCAAGCCGAACGCACATTGGCTATCCTGGGTAACGTTATTCTCTCCACTACTACTTGTTGGACTACTAATAATTCTGATTATTGGACTAGTAGCCGCTGGCGTCATACTACAGGCGCCGTTCAACTCTCTTTTTGAAAAAAACTAGTACTAAACTAAACACATATCTTGTTTTATAATCGTATGAGATAGACACGCAGATGTGGCGGAATTGGTAGACGCGCTAGCTTCAGGTGCTAGTGCCCGCAAGGGCGTGGAGGTTCAAGTCCTCTCATCTGTACCAACGAAATAGCCTCAGGCCAAAAGTCTGGGGCCATTTCGTTGGTTGCACGTCGAATGTGGACTTGGACCTCCACAGCGGCAGCGTTAGCTGACGCAAAGTGGAGGGTCGCGCAGTGAACGAAGCGAAAGAAAGCACGAAGTATTTTCTTGAGCGAGTGAACGG
>JAGQNH010000065.1 GCA_020428185.1 Candidatus Saccharimonadota bacterium
ACAAACTTTGTCTGTGGCATTGGACCTTCTTGCGCGTCAACAATCAGCAACACGCCATCGGCCATATTGAGTGTACGCTCTACCTCACCGCTGAAGTCAGCGTGACCGGGTGTATCGATAATATTGATCTTGTGATCACCGTGATAAATAGATGTTTGTTTCGCAGTAATCGTGATCCCACGTTCGTGCTCCTGATCACCGCTATCCATAATAAGCGTTTGCGACATCTCTGCCTGATTGTCGCGGAATGTATTTGATTGTTTGAGCAGGCCATCAACAAGAGTCGTCTTACCGTGGTCGACGTGAGCAATGATTGCAACGTTGCGTATATACTGTGGTTCTTTCATAAAAATATGCCCATTCAAGGGCTCCTCTTACTTACAATTATAACAGATATGGTAAAAATAGGCAATCTACTGTATAATACGACAATAGATTGATGCGCGCGCGTGCTGGAATTGGTAGACAGGCTAGCTTGAGGTGCTAGTGCTCGCAAGGGCGTGGAGGTTTTGGTCTCTTCTGTTGCACCAAAATAAAATTGCCGACCCATTGGTCGGCATTTTTATTATCCTGAATCAGGTTATGGTGCAAGGGTACGATAGTTACGAATAATCCTGAGAATAAAGTAGGCCATTGATACAGTAGAGCCAACAGTCAAGATGGTAACTGTGTACCACATAGTCGTGAGAATGTTTGAGATGACATCGACAGGAAGAAAGCGATTAGCCATGAATATCGCAACGGTCGGCGTAGCGATTGTGGTGATAATTAGCAACCAGCTTGAAAATGCGCTACGCCTAACGGCGGCTTCTGCCTTATGCTGGTTCGCCCAACCATCACGCTGCACATTCGCTATCGCCATTAATGCAGAGTCGAGCCAGACCGCAAGAATACGAGTGTAGTATATTTCTCCTGGAATAAACATAATTGAACGGACAATCTCACGAAATGTTGGATTTGGCACCTTCGTTGCAACAAGAATTGATTGGATAATTGCCAATACAATAGGAATAAACCAAAGTGGACTGAAAATAAATTGATTGAGCGCGATACTTGTTATTAGCACTGCTGCAAAAAGTACCCTAAGTGTAAGATTCCAACCAAGCGCAATTTGCTTAAACCAACGACGTCTGTCGATCCAAGGGTGGAAATCTCGAATCATGTCAGTAAAATGACCATCCTGCCATTTACGGCGTTGTCGCTGCCAAGTATGAGGCGTAAACATCAAACCTACCCATGCACGTGCATCTGCACTTGTGGCATTTGTATATCCAAGTTTCTGTAATGTTCGCGTCAGCTCTGCATCTTCCACGAGGGTTTCAGAATCCCATGGAGCGCCACCATCCGTAACTCGTGCGGCTTCACGTAATGCATGCGCACGGAAAAGAGTAGCTTGTCCACCTAGAATCTCAGAGCGATATCCCCTAAGTTGCTGCCTTATGCCAGTTACTGCAAACTCATGTCGTTGCCCATGGATAAGTGAAAGAGATTTTCCGCGCAAATCCTTGCTCGTAGGAATCTTGAATGAATATCTTGCCATCACACCCCCAGCTCGAACGCGACGTATCAGATCTCTTTCCAAGTGATGGACCATATCACGGTCAGCAACAACGTCAGCATCAAGTCCTAACACAAAGTCGTAATCGCCCATTTGTATATACCTCCAATACATCCAATTCAAGGCATTTACTTTGGAACCCTTGGAGCTACCGTCGATGTTTCGTCCGTTAAGATCAAAAGGACGCTCAATAATTAGCTGGTCACGAAATTCTTGCGCGAGGGGAAGGATAGCATTATAGGCTGCGTCCGACTCACCAGGTCCATTTATGACCACAGCAATCTGATCAACTTGCCTTGTTTGAAGCAGTAGACTAATTACTGTTTTATCAATATCTTGTTCCTTCTCATATGTTGGGATAATGGCAATAATTCGAGCATGCTCAGCCTGTAAACATACTTTCTGTGTCGCCATTTTTATACGAGATTTTACAGAACTTCCTGTTTCAGATGTCTTTCTTGATTTCGTTTGCTTATTTGCAAGTGCGGCATTCTTGTTTACTTTTACTTTACCGTCTGCGGCACTAGGGCGCTTCGGTGGCTCGAGAGGCTCAACGATACCACCAAAACTAATTTTGACTGGCGTCGCTACACCTGGTTGATTTTTCTTT
>JAGQNH010000066.1 GCA_020428185.1 Candidatus Saccharimonadota bacterium
ATTGGCAAAAATCTATTACTGTTGGGTCCGGTCAAGTCGCATGGCTTTCGTATGCTCGACTAATCCCCCGAACTATTTCGCCAGAGACTATGCGTTCGTATACTACTCTGAGCGGTGCGATGGCATCGAACAATCGTAATTACATGATTGTCCAAGCCAAGGCGGATCAGCCGCTTTATACGTTAGTCGATGTACAGAATGACACGCCGCAATACAAGACTATTGTACTACCTGCTGAGGCGTACACTGCGCCAACTGCTGGCAAAAAACAGACATTTACTCTTGAGAGTTGGAGTCCTGATGATCAATCTGTGTTGATCAAGCATACGTATGCTACCAACAAAGTCGAATGGCTGTTGCTCGATAGAGAATCACCTGAAAAATCAATCAATCTCAGTTCGACATATGTCATCTCACCGACAAAAGTTGTATTTGCAGGTGGCGGTCATTCACTACTCTTTGTTCAAATAGGCGGTATCGTGCAACGACTTAATTTGGACGAACAGACATTATCTCGTCCACTGGTGACGAATGTTGCTCACTATTCGATATATGACGAAAAAACAATCGTATATACAACGCGTCCAGATAGTGCGTCGCAAGTGTCGGTTGGTTATGCTGCAATTGATATTGCGGAGCCGCAAACGATATTCACCTATCCTGCCGGCAAGAAGCCGCTATATGCGACAATGTCTCGCTATTTTGATCAGACATACGTGGGCGTCGTGCATGACACAAAGATGACTGTGTATGTCGGTACGCTACCGACGCCAGACCGAAAAGCAGAGATGGTTGAGTTTGGTAGTCATATGTTGTCTAACGATCCAACTGAGTATGGTACATATGGAATTGGTCGGTTTATGGTAGCTACGTTGCCTAATGGATATGCGACATATGATCTTGAATTGAAAAAATACGATGAGGCATCATGGAAATACGCCACATCAAAGCAAAGCAGGCCGCTGCACTGGCTTGATAACTACATGCTATGGTCTGACAATGGAGGTGTTTTGCGGTTCTATGAATTTGACGGCGCAAATCAGCAAGATATTATGCCTGCTGCCGAAGGATTCGCGACAGTTGTTACGGCAAATAATAAGTATGTATACAACATAGCAAAATCAGAAACTGGCTACGTGTTGCAGCGTGCGTTGTTGCTACTGCCGTAATACTACTGAATACCGAAGAGTCGCTCGATCACAGTCGGTGCATTGCCGGGCATCGCTGAATCTGACGGTATATTGTTTTGTGAGTCGATTGATCGTGCTTTTGCTGGGTCTGGAGAAATCTGCTCGGCAGTGACAAGAAGTCGATTGAGCGCAGTGCCTAGAGGAGTACATGTGATAAGTGTCAGATATGGCTTATTGGTGTACCCGAAGAGCGCTTTGACATTGGTTGGTTTGACAACTTGCGTTTTGGTGACTACATACGTGTATCGAGTCGATTTGTAATTAACGAAAATCGTGTCGCCTTTTTGTAATTTTTCGAGTTGCGCGAAGATAAACTTGTAATCGCCTGGGTCGAATAAATCGTTACTTGAATGCCCTGAGAGGACCGTGTTGCCGAATTGTCCAGGTACACTGTTGGCGCCAGGAATCG
>JAGQNH010000067.1 GCA_020428185.1 Candidatus Saccharimonadota bacterium
ATACTGCAATCAAAAATCTTTTGTGAAATAGTATTTTACACTTGACCATAAGCGAATAACTGTTACAATTTTTTCATATACATTTAATAATGTGGTGGGCAGTAGGGGGTTTCGCATGGAACTAATAGAAAAATACCGATGGCCCGTCTTTTTTGCAACAGCTATCGTCTTACTCGGGGTATTGATCGGTGCTAGCAATAGCGACAAAAAAACAGTAGATACTGACCAAAAAACAACAAAGAATTCATCAAGTCAGCAAGCAAAATCTGACAAGCAGAAAAAAGAAGATGAAGCGAAGGCGAAGGCCGATGCCGCTATGACCGGCACTGTCACATACACTGCACAGATGGGCGATTCATACACAGTATTGGCGCGCAAGGCCGTACAAGCCTACGCACACGACAGAGGCATGACACTGAAGCCAGCTCAGATTATCGCAGCTGAAACACACTTGACCGTGGACGCCGATTCGCCATATCTTGATTACGGACAAAAGGTTTCATTTGATAAATCAGTCGTCAGCAAGGCTGTCATGAGCGCACAAGCACTCACAGCATCAGAGCTTGCTGCGTGGGAAGCATACGTCCCATACGTCGTTTTCGACACAAGCCTTAACGGATAGCACTTCGGAGACAAACAGCCTTTACACAAAAGGCTGTTTTCTTTTTTTAAAAAATATGTTATAAAATACCTATCATTCCTCGCAAACAAAGGAGTTATAGGAATGTCTCCACAAGAAGCTGCTCAACTTCGTACCGAGAGGTCTTTCAAAGAACATCTCGAGATTTCACACAGGCTCAGCCAACTCGCATCTAGGGGATTTCTGGATTTTGTCATCCCTCGCAAATACCCGGACTGCTCGTGGCTTATCGCCGACTTCCGTGGCATCCGAGCACTCGGCTCCAAAAAAGAAGCACTGGAATTTCTCGCAAATTTCGAGTAGCCAATTGATCATAGGGCGTCCAATACACACGGGCGCCCTTTTCATGCGATTTTTACCTGCCCCTCCCTCTCGCAATATCATCATATATCTGTTACAATAATTTTTGCACTTTTGCGATTGGCAAACTTGTTTGCCTACGATTTTGCAAACCAAGCTTCAGCTGTTTGCGAAATCGAAAGGAGGAATAACGAAGGAGTGCCAGCATTCAAACTTGTTTGGATGCGAGAACTCCAAGTGAATTCCGACGCGGCAGCGTAGCTCAGTTGGAGAGCCTTCAGCATAAATAATCGCGAGACGCTCTAACCAACTGGTCATCTTTGTCGAAACCAGTACGGTTGCACCTTACACAAGACAAATCTATTATGGCAGCGTAGCTCAGTTGGTTAGAGCGTAGGACTCATAAGCCTAAGGTCACAAGTTCAATCCTTGTCGCTGCTACCATGAAAAGACAGTCACCTTGCGTGGCTGTTTTTTCATGGTACGTCGTTGGTTTTGGACTTGTGACTTTTTGCGAAGCAAAAATAGTCACAAGTTTGCAGACTTATGTCGACATCCCTGTCACCACTTCCGTATAAGTAGTAGTTCCGCTACACTATACGCATGAACGATGGCTACCGATACGAACAAGAACCGTACGTCACACAAAACCCTGAACATGTAGCTGCAAGCCGAGCAGAAATAATACACAAGCTCAGTCGTGTTAGTCTCAGTGCCATGGAATTAATCGCATTGTCGCGATTTCCCTACGACATCACAAACAGTGCGCTTCATCAGCTCGAATCACAACATGCAATCCGCAAGATGTATGCCACAACTGATCAGCAAAATGTCATAGTCGGCTACGAACTAGTTGTCTAGATTCTTGGTTATGCTTGCCTATTTACAAGCAGCGATTCATAGTTGATTACATGACAGAAAGACGAATGTCTTCAGAGAAGTGCGCCAACTGTCCGAACCGTGGCAAGATTGCGAAATTACTCGCCCGCGCCACCCGACAAAGAGAACGTGCCGAAGGCTGCGAAGGCGTCACAACGGTATCTCATGGTCAGATCGTGACCCAGATACGTACCGGCAACGAGTCTTCACCACCACAAAACACATGGAACTCACTTACAGCTTCGTGTGAATACGGAGGTGAGCGTCGTTACAGTAGAACTGATTGGACTACTGAAACCATATGCGGACGAGAAACAATTGAGCCAAGAAATGGCGAAGTACCCTTTGGTGTAGATGGAGAGTTCCTTCGAATACACAATGACGGTAGGCGAACCGCCGCGTTTATCAAAGGAAACGAACAGGAACTTGCCGACCATTTCGGAATACTCAGCACCATGGAACTACTCGACAATGTAAGCGAGATGCAAGATGCTGAGGACAATGGCGATATCGATGCTGCCAGGCACGCGCAAGAGAAAATCGCCCAAAAAGGCTTCGAAGTCGTCGCGACTTCAAGTCGTCGCGGTACAAAAAACGACACATCCAAGTAGCACTACTTGTCAGCTAAGCGCCCAGCAAACCTGGGCGCTCTTTATTTTGCTATAGTCATCAACTCAACCGCACCGACACAATACCCCGTGGCAACACAAACTCATGCATATCCGTAGCTTTATCCAGAGGCTGTCCATCATAGGTACACTCGACAGCAGCTGCAAACGCACCGCTTAGCTTGATTGTCACTGGCTCATCGTCCGGGTTCGAAAAACGCGCAATCACCGCCTGACCATCTGCAGTTGGGCGAAGGGTCGGCATTTCAATCTTGCGCGACATTGCGACATCCAATAGGCCATTGATATTCGCACCAGCAAAACCATGCTCTGCCTTGTGAAAATAATCATACGACCGAGCAATGACTTCGCCTGCGCTTTGCTGGCCGCCAAAACTCACAGCGTACTCATAGGTATTTTTGCCAATCATCTGCGCATCGGGTGTAGAAGATCCTGGTCCGGCCCAACCTGGTCGTGTCTTCAGATTGCCTCTACTCAAGTATCCAACACTGCGTAGTAGGGTAAGTGCGACTTCATTGATAGTGCCAGCGTCGTCGGTCAAAGCTTCGTGCTCGGGAAGTCCGCGATTATACAAAGTGATGTCACCTGCCGTCACGACACCTTGATTATGTGTCGTCGCGATAGGCATCGACTCCATCCAACCATCCCCACCCTGAATTGGCACAGCTGGTCGAGAAGTCATTCCATATGGCTCCTTGGCCCGCACCGTATCAACGGCGTTTGGTGTATCAAACCGCACGCGCACACGATGATCACGTGCAGTATTGTCGATAGTAGTGACAAATTCTATCCGATCAATCGACTCATCCTTGTACAATCTCAACTTCGTGCTAATCGGCATAGTCACCAAATTCGCAGAGCGCGACTCTACCTGCCTCACCGCTCCTTCTGGCCCATCCAGACCTTCGGGAATTTCAAGTTGTGTGTCAATTTGTATTTCAGTAAATACAGGTCCTTCGTTCACAACGCGAACAACCGCTTGGCTATCTTTTGTCGTACGCACGATATCATCATCAACAAAACAAAAATTATATTCGTCACCACGATCACCCTGATCCTCAAACACCAATCCTTTCATCACTGTGCCCGTTGATTTTTCGGTCATTTTTATCGTGCCGTTTGGTAACACGTCAAGTAAGTAGCGATTATTTTCGAAACTCTTTGTTTCAGGCGAATAATCTTGAAGCTCCTCACTGTCTAGCTGCTCGAGCCTCACCTGCACCGAACTCATACTTTGCATCGGCAAGGCACAGACCGCATAACGAGTATCAACCTTTTGAACTAATTGGGCAGGGTAGGTGACTACTTTGCTATCAGAATATATAACGACAGCTCTCAATCCTCGATCATGCTCCAACTCGCCTTCCATCGGCACTTCGACCAAAACCGTCCGATTGTAGGGCAGTAGATTTGCAAATGTTTGCCCTCTTTCCTTGTGCTGATATGGACCGTAAGTATCGTGTCTGTTGCCAAGCGCCGCAATCGAATTGCGCGCCGCTTGATTAGCCGAATTATATGCACCAGTCATAAGCGAAAGCGGCAATGGATACGCGTCGTCCGAACCACATCCCGAAATTGTATCGTGCGATCCAACCGGCTGAATTTGTTCAACTCCCCTCAACCATCCAACTACTTGTTGCCATGATGCATGATCGTTCTCGCCCACCTGTCCGGCATTTCGCGCCAGAATAAGCAGCGACACAAGCACGCCCGCATCATATATTCTCGTCTCAACCTCATGCATGCGCTGTTTCAAATACATACGAGCCGAATCAATACCACGCAAAACATAATGTTCTTTACCGTGACGCATTTCACCACGATATGTTGGCAACTTTTCCATATCTACGGTTCTCAAGGCCAGATCGACATAGCGCCCGAGTGAACTTGTTCGAATCTTAAAATTCTCAATCCCTAGCTCATCGCGAATCTTTTCCTGTACACCTTCGAGTACTTGCGGCAAATCTTCGTCCGGCTTCGTGAAATCATTACCATTCATCACAAGCATATGAGGCAGATCAACTTGCTTATAGCGATTGCCGTAACGATTCATAAGTGCACGTATAGCAATTGTCGCAGCATCTACTTGCCTACCATAAAACACTTCCGGCGGCACAGTGCCACGCTCCATACCCGCATCGGTCAAATGACCAGCGTTCGCATAACCGCCGGGTATCATAAATGTTGGTACGCGGCTGCCATCGGGGCTTTCCCACATAAACAACGGCCAGTCATGTTCGAATCCGCGCATCGATATTATTGATCTTTTGCCGGCATGTCTTGCGACCATCGGTGCGGTTTCTGGCTGCCCAAACGAGTCGGGTAGGTACTTGTCAATTGACGGCTCACCGCCAAGTTCTCTGGCAATCTTTTCGCCAAACTCAAAATTCCAAAATTCTAGCTCCTGTGGACTCAAAAAAACATCAGGCTGTGTATACATACTAATCAGCTCCATACGACCTTCACGAATCATATCGAGCAAATCCTGCTTAATCTGCTTTCCGCCGCCCTCGACAAATTCTTTTGCGGTAATCATCTGTTCAAGCGTAAACTTATCCACCTTCACGGTTTTCACAAATGCTTCTATTTCTCGCATTTTTGATGATTCACGATCGCGATACCACGCGTAGTCCAGATGACTGTGGGGTACAACGTCAAAGATAACCTCGTCTTGCTCACGATACCATGCGAGCAGTTCGGGATTGATCGGCTCATTTTCGCTCATACTACTTGGCCTCCCTCACTTATTTGTACCTACAATAATACCACTCACCGTTACCAACAAAAAACCGTCCACGTCGTGACGGATTTTTGTTACTTTTTACCGTGTAAGACTTATAGATCTATATCAACTGTCTCAAGCACCGCTTCACGCCTATCGAGAAACGATCGTAATTCATTTGTTGATCGTGCTCGATTCCATGAAGCCATAGAGAGGGCATCGAGTGCTTGTTCGAATTTGCTAACTTTTTGTGCCATTTTTTGATTTCCTTTTTGTGTTTTGTAAACCTAAAATTATATTAGCATAAGTTTTACAAAAAAGCAATAGTATTTTGAATACAAAATACTATTTTCTTCTCTACGGATATTTCTATCTAACAAGCTTCAATTCGGATGAGTCTATAGCTAGCTTGTAGCACACCTGACCTTTAGGATGATTCCCCGTGTCGATATACATCGCATACTCATCTGTTGCCATTGGGCGCGAAACAAATCCTGTCGTATCACTCTCCTTGTACGTCACACACAGCTGATAGTGGAACAGCGTCGTCTTGCCACCCTCTTCACTTACACTGTCGCTAATTACCGATTTTTTTTTTTTTTTCTCCACAAGCCCACGATCAACGATATCTGCCGCAGAATCGGTTACCACCACGTCGTTCAAACTATTCGGTAGTTTTTCGTAGTTCATAGCATACATCTGAATTGCATCGACAACCATATATAAGTTATTGCTGATTAGCCTGTCATCTCGCGTATACAGAGACTTCGACACGGGTCCGACAAACGCTGCAATCAAAAACCCTGTCAATATAACTATCATTGACAAAGGGTATAGTTTTTTCATGGAAACTTTCATAGGCGGATTGATCGTGCGAAGTAGTGTAAGTCCATACAGTACGGCACTAATAAGCAACGTGACCGCCCACGACACAGATGTCTCTGGCAACGCCGACGCCGAAACCAACAATTGCAATAGATTAAACACTGCAAATATCAACGAGCCGATTGCAAACAGGGCAAAAATAACTGCATGCACAATCATAACAGCCATTGTTATACCCGACTTCTTGGCAGGCTCCTGCTTACCATAAAAGTAGTCACACACAACCGAAATTGGAAGGAGCACCAGAACCGCTGCTATCGCATATGGAATAACCTCTGTCTGATCTTGATGAGCGAGTGACGAAAAGACAACGATAAATATAAGCCAATTAATACCAAGAAGCGCCCAACCCCAAAAAGCATACGTCAGCCATTGAAGAATGATATTCCCCGCCGTAGGCTTTGGTTGCTCATGCTTAGGGACTTTGTTTTTCGCTATAGTCATAATGCTTATGATACTAACAGCTTTAGGGTGCGCCGACAATGTATACTTTGAACCTCAATAACACTTGTGGTAATATGAAGCAAAAGGATTAACACAAAAATGCACGGTTTCGACTTACTCACCTCGTTCTCAATCGTCCTTTTGGCAGCTGCTTGTCATGCAAGTTTTCAGCTAAGTATCAGTATACTCACACTTCTAAGTGGTCACGCTCTTGGTCGCAAAACTGCACACACACGGCTCATGCACTTGGTTGGAGGCTTCATATTCGGTGCAGC
>JAGQNH010000068.1 GCA_020428185.1 Candidatus Saccharimonadota bacterium
GGGATGTAGCAACTGTTCGATTCCGATTGCAATCTGTGTGCCATACGCAATGTTGCCAAAATGACGTTTCACAATGGAGTTGGCGTCCAATGGTGAGCCGATAATAACCTCACCCTTGTCATTCTCTTGCACGCGACCGTGTCCGTCGACGAATGTAAACTGTCGTTCATCGATATTTGATTGACTATATCTTGGTCGTACCATGGCAAATCTCCAATATTTTCTGTATTATCCTACCAACTTATAGAAAATGCAAGGATGGGCGTAATGAAGATACTATTCAGAATGCTTGTATTTTATACCGTTTGGCATTAGCATAATAAGAGATGAGTGGTGGAAAAAATACTCATAGTTTTAGAGGTATGCTAAACAGATTGAGGCATGCCCTTCGTTTGAATATTTCCGCCAAAATTCTCTTGTCTTTTCTATATATCGCACTCGTACCTCTGATATCTGTCACCTACGTACTCGTCAATACCGCTCATGACCAATTACTCAAAGACGCAGCTGGCAAACAGCAAGCGGTAGCCGCAGATCTATCCAAAAGAGTCGACAATTACCTTGCAAATGATATCAATCTCCTCGCATTTCAAGCACGACTATACGCAACACAGACGTTTGATTCAGCGAGCATCGACAAAAGTTTCATCGCGCTCTTCAACCAAAATTCGACCCTGAAGCGCGCAACCATACAAACAAAAGATGGAGTACAACGAACATATGAGAGAAATGGGTCAGAGATAACCGCTACGAACAGTTCTGTGGACCTCATCAATTCCGGCGCTCTTGAATTCTTGATTGGTAAATCATACATGCTCTCGGTAGGACGCGACGAACTCAATGTGCCTCAGATAACGATTGGTATCCCAATTCTCGATACATATCAATCGTCAACAACGAGCGAATTATTTGCATCGCCAAAAGGTACTCCTGGTCATATTATTGGAGGTATTATTGGTTATTACGATGTCAGTGACCTATGGGATTCGGTATTGTCAACAAAAATTGGCAACGGCGGCTACGCATATGTAGTTGATGGTAGCGGCAATCTCGTCACGCACCCAAACAAGGACTTTTTATTTAGCAGAACACACACCGAGCTCAAGAGCACCGATGCCGTAGCGCAGTTTATTAAGAAAAACACAGAAACCAAGCAAACAATTTCAGAAGCAGGCAAGGATGTCATAAGCACTCCAGGAAAAACAACGACAAACTGGGGCGTTATCGTACAAGAGCCGGTATCAAGTATCTACGCAAGTATAGACTCATACATAGAACGCTCCGCGACTATAGGTATTATCGCAATAGCACTTACTGTTATTGTTGGGATATTCTTTAGTAGACAAATTATCCGACCAATCAAGGAATTATCCGAGGGAGTTAAACGATTTGGACGAGGCGATTTCGACCAAAAAATAAACCTCAAGACAAAGGATGAGCTTCAAGAACTTGCAGACACATTCAACGCCATGGGGCAGGGGATCAAAAAACTTATCGGAGACTTAAAGACAAATAATATTCGCCTCAAAATTGAACAAATCAAGCTCAACAATATCATCAGTAGCGTGAGCGATGGTGTTGTTGCCGTAGACAGCAAAGGAAGAATTTTATCAATAAATCCACCAGCCACACAACTCATTAATCGTGACGCGAAACAAGTTGAAGGCAAGATGATATCAGACGTCTTCGACTGGGAACATGAGGGAGAGCATTTTGAACCAAACTTCGTCAATGGCGGCATATACAGGTATTCTGATCTCATTCTCAAACGACAGGGACCTGTCGCGTATCTAGACGTAATGGTGGCAGTTCTCGACCACCAAGATAGCGATGTAGCAGCGATTGTTACGATTCATGACCAGACGGCAAGCCGAGAACTAAGCTTCATGAAGCTCGACTTCGTCGCAATTGCAGCTCACGAGTTGCGCACACCTCTCACAGTTGTCCGTGGGTACCTTGAACTTCTCAACACTACTGCTGCAAATGAACTCACTATCTACAACCTTGAAAATCTGCATAGGGCAATCGAAGGCGCCGACCAGCTGCGACAGCTAATAAACAAACTACTCAACATCGCACGTATCGAGCGTGGAGATATGGAGATATTTATCGAAAAAATGAATCTCTCAAAACTACTAAAAGAGAATGTTGAACAACACAAACAGATAGCCGCCCAAAAGGAGCAGACAATTTCCTATAGCTGCAATGTCGACTCCACGGTATACTCACCAGCCGATACTGCCTCAATCATGGAAGTTATAAACAACCTTATCGGCAATGCAATCAAGTACACTAGCAAAGGCGGAAAAGTGCGTGTTAAGCTTATCGTCAACAGCAAAGAAGCGCGCGTCGTCGTGTCAGACAATGGACCCGGAGTGCCTGAAGAACTCCGAGATAGATTGTTTACGAAGTTTTATCGTGCAGAGAGAAGTTTAATTTCGGGAACTCGTGGAACAGGACTAGGTCTATTTATCTCAAAGACAATCGTTGAATTGCAAGGCGGCACAATCGGCATCGAACCAGACAAAGGCGATGGCTCGACATTTTATTTCACTTTACCTATTTATGACCCTGAAAGGGATGACGAAGTTATAGCTAAAAAATCATCAGGAGGTATACGTGGCTGGTTCAAAAAACGTCCTCATAGTTGAGGATGACGCATCAATTAGAGATCTATACAAAATGGCTCTCGCAAACAGCGGCTATGTTGTCGAGGCTGCAGACAGCGCAGAAGAACTCTACGCGAAATTAGAAAATTTCAAACCTGACTGCATCTTTCTCGATGTCATGCTACCTGGCACATCGGGACTTGAGGTTCTCAAAGAATTACGGACAAATCCTTCACTTGGCTGTGTCGGTATCTATATCGTCGTACTGACAAATCTTGCTCAACGAAGTGTCGCTGATAACGCTATGGAAAATGGAGCAGATGGATTTATCATAAAGGCCGATATATTACCGCGAGACTTACCAAAAGTAATTGAATCATTAGAGGAAGATAGCTAAGTTTATGTACAAGAGACTGGCCATATTCGGCGTTGCGATACTCGGAATAACGAGTATCATTGCATCGACTACGCCAGCATCTGCGGGTACGGTAACAGTCACTCAAACGTGTACTGTCCAGGTGACATTCACAGCAAATGTCCCATCAAGTATAGAGCAGGGTAAGAGTTTTGTTGTCAGCAATATTACCGTAAGTCCCAAAAACAGCTACGGCTTCAACGTTACATCATCTGTCTTCAATATGTCAGCGACGAACACATCCTCGAGTACGTACAGTCAGAACTTCCTTTATACGAACCCGACTCCGACCACGGGCAAAAGTACCTATACCGCCTACTATCCAAATTGGGTTATTAATGCAACTGGTTCAGTGGGTAGCTCGGTAGTAATAAAACTCGTCAAAACAGTCACAACGATTCCAGGGTACGGTGGCAGCCCCGTTACCTGTAATTTCTCAAAGACGCTCGCAACAATACCTATCACCGCACCCGCACCAGCTCCCACGCCGACGCCGACGCCGACACCGACTCCGAC
>JAGQNH010000069.1 GCA_020428185.1 Candidatus Saccharimonadota bacterium
CTAAAGCCGACGGTTTTTGACGACATTATCGCGATGGTTGCATTATATCGTCCAGGTCCGATGCAGTTTATCGACAGTTTTATCAAGCGTAAGCACGGGCAAGAGCCAATTACATATTTGCATGAAGGCATGAAAAGCTCTCTTGAGAATACATACGGTATCTTGGTTTATCAGGAGCAGTTTATGCAGATTAGTAAGGAATGGTGCGGATTTACAGGTGGGCAGGCTGATACACTTCGAAAAGCTGTTGGTAAGAAAAAGATTGATCTGATGCGTAAAGTAAAAGTCGATTTTGTCGAGGGCGCAATCTCGCATGGTGGTGCAACTAAAGAAGTTGCTGAGAAATTCTGGGATCAACTCGAAGAATTTGCGAACTATTGTTTCAACAAATCTCACGCGGCATGTTACGGATTGATTTCGTACTGGACGGCATACCTAAAAGCTCACTATCCTGATGCATTCATGGCGGCATTAATGACGAGCGATCAGGATGATATTGATCGTCTGGCAATTGAAATCGCCGAGGCGCAACACATGGGCATGAAGGTATTGGCGCCCGACGTCAATGAAAGTTTCGTGGAGTTTGCAGTTGTACCGGGCAAAAAACAGATTCGATTTGGATTGGCAGCTGTGAAGGGTGTTGGTGTTGCGGCGGTTGAGGAGGTACTAAGGGCGCGGGAAGAGTCTAGGTTTGTGAGTATTGAAGATTTTGCAAAGCGAGTAAATGTACAAAAGTTTAATAAAAAAGCGTGGGAATCTCTGATAAAAAGCGGCGGGTTTGATAGTCTTGCTGATAGATCTGATCTGCTATTTAATCTTGAATCGATTCAGGGGTTTGCAAGCAAACTGCAAAAGGAGGCCTCTAGTGGACAGACAGACCTCTTTGGGCTACTTGGTGAATCGTCGGAAAGTGTTATGCCATCAATCAGTCTTCAGCCTTCGCCTACGAAGCATACCGAAAAAGAGCGACTGATGTGGGAGCGTGAATTGATGGGGCTGTATATTAGTGCGCATCCGTTGGATGAGTATGCGCAGTATTTCGCAGAGCAGACGGTGCCGCTTAGTACACTAACAAAGGCAAATGATGAACATAAAGCGATTGTCGGTGGTCTGATTAGTACGATGCGTACAATCATAACAAAAAGTGGGACGAAAATGGCATTTATTGGACTCGAGGACAAGACGGGCGAGACAGAGGTGATTGTATTTCCGAAATTATTCCAACAGATTGGCGAACAGTTGAAACAGGATGTCGCGGTCCGTATTGAGGGCACAATAAGTGCACGCGATCGCGAGGGCAATTTGATGGACGACATTAAGGTTATTGCGGATAATATCATGATTGTAACCGACCAGGAGCTTCGTGATTATCAATCGACAGGCGGTGGACCATTGAAGGCACGAGCAGGGTCTGTGACGACAACAAAGCGATCATTCTCGCGCAAGCAAACAAGTCTACCATCGACAGAGTCGTATGCTACGCCCAGTGTGCGAACTGCGACTGTTGCTGCAGCGACCCCTAAGCAAGTATATGTAAATGTAAAAAATCCAGACGACCATACAGTCTTGGAACAACTAAAAAAAACGTGCAGTAGACATCCAGGTGTCGACACGATCATTTTAGTATTGGGCGACGAAAACAAGTCTGCTATTAAGTTGCCTTTTGCAGTTGATGTCGGAGATACTCTGACAGGTGAACTAGGGAAGTTGCTTGGTGAGGATGCTGTCGTCGTAAAATAGCGGCTATTTTAGTGATACTATTGTGGTGAAAAGAAGGAGAAGTTATGAGTGAAAGAATTCAGAGACAGAACGAGAGAGAAATAAACAAAGATTTTTATGAGGTGCGAATTCAATATGGTGATTATGAGGGCGTTGCGCAGCTAGTCGATAATAATGAGCAGGGCGGGTACAGGTGGCAAATTTCGATACTTGCACGTGATACGCGCCAATTGATCTGCTATTGGGACGGTGCTGAGATAGATGGCGATGGCTCGATAGCGGTGTCGCTTGATGATATCAAGCGTGCTCAGGATGATATAGCGGAGGCAATCCAATCATTGGCATGGGAGCCATATAAATAGGAGGCAGCAGTATGGAACGACCAAATGGAAGAATCGAACAGGCACAGGATGAATACGATTACGAAATGACTCAATTGCAGTCTGATACGATTGCTCTTGCGGATGAATTACTAAAGCGTAAGCCAGAGAACTCGCCGTTGACTTTTGTCGATATCTGCCTAGAGGGTGATAGTAGTGAACTGCTGGAAGAGTTGCGCCAGAGTCCATTGAGTGATCTACTGAGTGCGCTTAACGAGCAGCTTGCCATTGAGTCTGACGGCAGCTACTATCCAGTGCTTGACGTGCGCAAAGAAAACGGAACACTTACTGGAATAGGTCTGCGCGTTTTGGGCTGGGATGAGGATAAGATTCGTTGGGTTAATCCAAATAGGACATCTCGTGAATACAAGAGATATCCTGGCCAAAAGGATAAAATGCGAGAAATCGAGATAGGAATAAGTTATCGTATCGGCGAAGAGACGGTCGTAGAAACACTGAGCCTTCATTGTGCGACGCATACTCGAGGGTACGCAAGTATATCTTCGAGACTTTATATGCCGGCATACGCAGAGACGGGTTATGAAGGGCATGGAGGAAAAAGTCGAGGTCGAACTAGCGAAGAAGATGTGTATTGGTTCCTTGATTTTGTCGCCCGTCATGTCGGTGACCAACCGAAAAGTATTGGAGAATTGCAAGCAGAGCAAATTCAAACAATACGATCAAACGCCGAGAGGTACGGTGTGCTCGAAAGTGTCGACAAGCTCATAAGTGACACCTGGAATGCGCAAGCGCTTTACCTGATGAATCTCCCTTGCCGGTTACTCGATGGCAATATATCAATCGCTAAGGGTCTAGAGTCGGCAGACGTAGCTGTACGAGCTGGCGAAGCAGCTCGGCTACTGGCAAAGCAGTACAAAAAGAAACGTATGGACCCGTCGGCGGGTGGTGAATGGATTGTTAGCCGACGCTACGGGGATAACTAAGCCCATAGAGCGCGATACCCGTTGCAACGCTGACATTAAACGATTCTTTTTTGCCGTTCATTGGTATTTCAATCAAATCATCGCACATTGAGCGTAGTTCTGGCGTGAGTCCTTCGACCTCCTCGCCTAGTAGGAGGGCGACTTTGTTGGGTACTACGTAGTCTGATAGCACGATCGATCGTTCGTCTTGCTCGAGGCCGACGATTTTATAGCCAGCATCTTTGAGTGCTGCGAGGTCGGGTGTATCCTGATATTCAAATGGCACCATTTCTTCTGCACCGAGAGCGGTTTTGTGAATCTGACTAGTTAGTTTTGTCGTAATATGGGGCAATCTTGAATCGTTAGGGATATTGGGATACGGCGAATAGCCACTAATGATTATTTTTGCAACACCAAAGCCTTCGCATGTACGAAAAATTGCACCAATATTGTGAGTTGAGCGTATATTGTGGGCGATAACGATGATATCAGACATACTACTAGTCTAACACTGTTAAACACATAAGCTTTTTGGTATTATCATAAGTACTATGCCGTATGTCGTAGAAGAAGATTCCCATGCACTAGCTGAAGAGAGTAAGATTCAGCAAGCTCGACGTGACCACGAAGAGAAGTCAACTGCACAGCGTGCAGCACTTTTGGGTCTTCCATACTTGGATGCTCGTGAATTTGAAGAGAAGTTAGATCTAGTGCGTGAAGGTATGATGACCGTCAAGGAGATGCATGAATGGCGAATGGTTCCGCTCCAGATGGGGTCAGAGTATCAGCCGTACCGTTTCGGTGCGACAAGTAATACGCCGGAATCGGTTCTGAAGAATATACGTCAAAAATATTCTGATCAAGGTCGCGAAGCCCAAATATTCCTGATTACGAATAGTGGTTTTATGACACTAATGAATCGGTATGATCCACCGAAAAAAGTAATATACGACGATATTACAATTGCGAAATCTGGAGACAGTACTACAATCGAGCAAGTTAGTAAGACGCTTAATTCGGTTGGATCGGATCAAATTCTAGATTATCTTATCGATCAGGCGGATCGTCTAGGTGCAAGCGATATTCATGTCGAGAATCAGCGGAATTTTATACGAATCCGTATGCGTGTTGATGGCGCTCTTCACCCAGTGGCTGAAATTAACAAAGATAAATATCGTATTTTGATGGGTGCCATTGGTTCGAGGGCAAATATCTCGTCTGCAGCAAACACATCACAATCCGGGCATATTCAGAAGGATATCCACCGCGAGGGCGCGACACACTTACTTAATATTCGTATCGAAACTGTGCCGAGTATGTACGGTCAGGATGCGGTGATGCGCTTGTTTAACTTCGATGAATCAATGCTCAACCTTGACCTCCTCGGTATCCCGGCGCGTGAAATGGCTGAAATCAAGGAAATTACGAGGCATCCGCGCGGGATGATGCTCATGGTCGGACCTACTGGTAGTGGTAAGTCAACAACCCTCTATAGTATGCTAAATGCGCTTAATAATTCCGAACGAAAAATCCTCACGCTAGAAGATCCTATTGAGTACGGCATCAGTGGTATTACGCAGATACCGGTGGACACGACTCATGGGCAGACATTTGCCGATGGTCTACGCTCAATTTTACGTATGGACCCTGATGTCGTGATGCTAGGTGAGATACGAGATGTCGATACGGCGAAAACGGCTATCCAAGCTTCGATTACCGGACACTTGGTGCTTAGTTCATTCCATGCTAACTCCACAGCAGCGGCATTTAGCCGTATGATTGGCATGATTGGTATTAACCCAATATTTAGTAGTGCGATTCGTTTACTTATTGCGCAACGATTGGTGCGTAAGCTGTACGATGGCTCTAAACAAGAGTATGTGCCCGACGAAGCAACTCAAAATTGGATTAGAAAAACACTAGAAGGTGTGTCGCCCGAGCGAATGGAAGGTGTTGATTTGAATAATATCAAGTTGTGGAAGCCGGTTATTCATCCTGACGCACCATTTGGTTATAAAGGCCGAATCGTCATAATGGAACAAATGGTTGTCAATCATAATATTCAAGCTTTTCTCCGTGGAGATATCTCCGATGCAAATCCGGAAAACATTGAAAAAGAGGCAAAGCAGTCTGCGGGTCTTATTACCCTTATTCAGGCAGGTACACTTGCTGCACTCCGAGGCGAGACGACTCTAGAAGAAGTAAATAAGTCAATTTAAAATATTGACAAGAATATATTTAGTTATATAGTAACTATATTCCCGTATGTAAATACACGGGTCGTACAAAGGAG
>JAGQNH010000070.1 GCA_020428185.1 Candidatus Saccharimonadota bacterium
TTCGGTGTTTGCCGGTGTTGGTGAACGTACTCGTGAAGGTAACGACCTTTACTACGAAATGAAAGAAGCCGGAGTGCTTCCGCAAACAGCACTTGTATTTGGTCAGATGAACGAGCCACCTGGAGCACGTCTTCGTGTTGCCCTATCTGGACTTGCGATGGCCGAGGCATTTCGTGACGAAGGTCAGGATGTATTGCTCTTTATCGATAATATCTTTCGTTATACACAGGCTGGATCAGAGGTGTCAGCACTTCTCGGTCGTTTGCCATCTGCAGTGGGTTACCAGCCAAACTTGCAGCAAGAAATGGGTATGCTTCAAGAGCGTATTACAAGTACTAAAAAAGGCTCGATTACATCTGTGCAGGCTGTCTATGTACCAGCTGACGACCTTACTGACCCAGCGCCTGCTACGACATTCGCTCACCTTGATGCGACAATCGTGATGAACCGTGCACTGACAGAGATTGGTATCTACCCTGCTGTTGACGTGCTTGATAGTACATCGAACTCTCTTGATCCAGAGGTTGTTGGTGAAGAGCACTATCGAGTTGCTCGTGAAGTACAGCGAACAATGCAGGAGTACAAGGACTTGCAGGATATCATCGCGATTCTTGGTATGGAAGAACTTTCTGATGAGCAAAAAGCGACAGTCAACCGCGCTCGCCGTTTGCAACGATTCTTCGCGCAGCCATTCCACGTTGCAGAGCAATTTACTGGCAACAAGGGTGTCTACGCCAAGCTTGAAGATACCATCAAAGATGCCGCAGATATTCTAGCTGGCAAGTACGATGACAAGCCTGAAAACTGGTTCTATATGGCTCCTGGTCCATTGAGTGAAAAGGATGCTCCGAAAAAAGCCGATGACAAGAAGAAAGACGCAAAGAAAAAGTAAATATAAGAGCATTCTGAAAGAATAGTAGTAATGAAATTTCAACTGATTACCTTATTGGGCACAAAAGTAGACAAAGACGTCTACGAGGTTGTATTGCCGACAGCTGCTGGTGAGATCGGTGTGTTTCCTGGGCACGAGCCTCTTGTAAGTATCGCCGTACCGGGTGCTATCGCTGTGCGACATGCTAAGGGTGATCCTGATAGCCAACTGGAATATTTTGCGATTAGCGGTGGTGTTATCGAAGTAAACCCACAGGGCTTGCGCGTGCTTGTCGATGAAGCGGATAATGGCGAGGATATTATCGAAGCCGAAAGCAAGGCGGCGCTTGACCGTGCCCTGAAGATGCGCGATAGCGCCAAGGACCAAGTCGAGCTTGAGAAAGCAAACCAGCTTATTGATCGTCACGCAGTGCGCCTTAAGGTTGCTGATTTGCGACGCCGACATCATCGTTAAGAGGTATTGCTTGAAATAGGTATAAATCAGCGTACAATCAATACGTGATTTAAATAGGATTTACAATGACACATTCAGTAGAGCTATCAACTATGGATACACAAGAATCAGAAAATGTTGTTACATTTCAGGAACTCGGCGAAGCTGCCAATGGTACGATCGAGGCAGATGAAACGCAGGCGTTACGCCTTGAAGAGTTTACAAATCGAGTTGGATCGGGCGAATTTCATGTTGCCACCTCTGGATCTATTCCCTGCCTTTGCGTAGACGGTCGTTGCGGCGGCCAAGGTGAGCTTTTGCCCAATGCTGCTGGTGGCAGTGAGTCACTCATGGTTGCAGATGACTTGACGACGAAATCATTTGTACTGGATGGCGATGCAACAACAAGTGGACAGTACGGTGCGCTTTTGCGCTATCTGAAAGAGAATGGCCAGCAAGTTGGCGGACATACCGCAGCTGATTTGCACGGTGCGCCGAGTGGATGTGGTGCCAACGATAAACTATCGACAATCTATGCGTATATTTCACAAAACGGAGATACGTTGCGTTCGCTCGCGACAACTCTTGGATACGAAGTAAGCGACGATGGACACGCATTGATTACAAGAAATGCCAGTGCGCGATCATCATTCTCTCAGGGTGATGAACTGCTCGGTGTGTTGCAGCAAAATGAAGGCCGTATCGATGTCCTGGAGGGTGCCCACAAGGAAGTAACAGCTATTATTAATCGACGCAACGGGACGACGCTCAATCGAGATGCTGTTCGAGCAGAATTTGGCGATGACTACCAATCATTTAACGTCGATGAGTGGGCCTTTGAGAATGGCGCACGTATGATTTCGGCACATGACGATGATGGTGAAGTAAATCTAAAAAAGACTGCAATGCTCTACTACAATCTTGCAACGGCATGTGTGTTAAGTGGTCCAAAGATGCGCGTTGTTGTGCTGGGCTAATTTTTGAATAAATTATATGTATGATAAAATAGCGCTATAGCTTAAAAAAAATAAAAAACTGCAATGAATCATCCACCACATGCATCACGTAGCTTTCTCTGGACCTGTTTTGGCGTTTTCGTCTTTGCTGCACTATTTGCTGGTACGTTAGGGTTTGTTGCAATTGATCAAGCTAAAAAAGCTGCTCATATTGAAATAGTAGACATTGTGTCTGCAAC
>JAGQNH010000071.1 GCA_020428185.1 Candidatus Saccharimonadota bacterium
AGCCATTTGGTACCGCCAAGCGAGACGCGTAAGTACACGCCATTTTTTTTTTTTTTCTTCGGCATTTCTTCGGTGGTTGGACCGCTTGTCGGTGGCTGGCTTTCGAGCATCGGTCAGTGGCGGTGGGTCTTCTGGATGAATATTCCTGTCGGAATTATCGCCGTGACGGCGGTTATGCTGCTCGTGCCAAAATTACCAATCCGAACGGTTCGCCAAAAGTTCGACTACGTAGGTATTTTGTTCCTGAGTATGGCTTCGACTGCGATTGTACTCACGACATCGTGGGGCGGATCGATGTACGCATGGAACTCGCCGGTGATCATACTGCTGATTGTTGGTGCGGTCCTCTGCGGCATAGCGTTCATTGGCTTCGAATATATTGCTGACGATCCTCTCATGCCGCTATCGTTGTTCAAGAACCGCAATTTCGCCGTAGTGACGATTGCGGGGCTTGTACTCGGTTTGGTCATGATGGGTGTGCTTGCGTATCTGCCTACATACATACAGATGGTTGCTGGCGCGAGTCCGACAATGTCTGGCGTGTATATGCTACCCATGGTCGTCGGCATGCTTGTCGTGTCGGTCGTCGTCAATGTGATTATTGCGCGGACTGGCCGTTACAAGTGGGCACCGCTCTCAGGCATGGTGGTAATGGGCGTCAGCCTGGTGCTGCTCAACACCATGACGTCGTCGATGCCTATGTGGCATTTCTATGTCTATCTCGGTGTCATGGGCGTCGGTATGGGGATGACAATGCAAACATTGATGTTGGTCGTTCGCAACGAGTCGCCGCTTGCTCTGATGGGTACGGCAAATGCCACTAATACCTATTTTAGGACGATGGGCATGACGCTCGGCGCATCAGTGATAGGCTCGATATTCGTGTCGAGACTACAGGATCAGATTGCGTATCGCTTACCAGGCGTTCCGATCGGCAGTAGCGGACATGAGTCGTTGACTCCTGCTGTTATCGACACATTGCCTAGTGCTGTCCGGGAGGCGGTGATCGCATCATACAGCGATGCGCTCACGCCAATATTCCTCTGGATCGTACCACTCGTTGTCTTTGCGTTTGTCGTGCTGCTTGCACTTAAGGAAAAGCCGCTCCGTACAACGCTTGATCACGAGGATGCTCCCGCTCTGATGTAGATATGAACGGCACAGACTTGACGTGCCATATGTGCGTCGAGTCTGTGCTATATCTAAGTGCTTTCATTTGTTTATCTAGCACCCGAAAGGGTGCTTTTTCTTATGATGTGAAATTGACACAAATATATACTTATGCTATAATTAAAAGTATCAAGGCAATTCGCCAAGATGTATTTTTCAGCGAAGGAGGACAATAGTGTCCGGAAGCAATGCATCAAAGATGGACGAGCAAGACCTCTCGTGGGTCGATTTGCTCAACGACATCACCTACTCGGGTGCATACGACGATGAGGAGTAACTCGTGAAGTACATGAAAAAGCTTAAGGAGCATATCGAGTCTAGGCGTCTGATGCAGCTTCAGTTGCTCATGACACCGAACACCCCGCCCCTTCCGCCCCGGAAGTAATCCGGTTACCCCGCCCTCGCGTACCATTTGGTACGTGTCTGGGCGGGGCTTTTCTTTTTTGATTTGGTTGGAATGATTTGAACATATGATTGACCGAGAATAGTAAACATGCTATAGTACTGAAAGTTTCGTCGTATGGCGAAAGTTCTTTTTTTGAATAGATATGTACTGTTACGTGTGAAGGGACGAACGTTGATCGGGCAGCAGCGCACGAAAATATCGTCTGCTATCGACAGAGTCGATGCGGCACTCGATGATCTCGAAGAGGATCTGTACGGATTTACGGAAGTTGATCATCAAAAACTGAAGCAACTTCTCGTTCGCGTAATCAACATCGAAGGCATTCAAGCCTGGAGATTTAGTCTCCGTAATGAGTCGGCTTTTGATCCGGATGAATCCGTCGATCAATCACAGCAACAAAGCTTTGACTTCGGATTGAATACAGATAGCTGATATACGTATAAGCTATCTACCCATTGGACTGCCGTGACAGGGCGGGGCGTCCCGGTGTGCCGTGTGGCATGCCGGGGCGCCCCACACCAAATCCTATTCATACATACACCCGAAAGGGTGTTTTTTTATTGCTATCTCGCCTTTTTCCCTTTATGCTTAAAGTATGGAAGAAATCAAACAAGCACTTGCTCAGCATGGCTTTAAGGGCGATGTCGATGACGCCCCCGCTACGTTGGGCGCGTATTCGCATGATGCGAGTATGTTCGAAATCAAACCAAAACTTGTCATTGCACCAAAGAGCGGCAAGGATGTAGAGGCGGCGGTAAAGGTGGTCGCTGAGCGCAAGGCTCACGATGCGCACCTATCTCTTACTGCTCGAAGCGCAGGTACCGACATGTCAGGGGCAGCAATTAACGATTCGGTCATTGTCGACTTTCAGCGTCATCTCAATAAGTTTATCGAACAAAAAGACGATAAGGCGACTGTGCAGCCAGGAATATTCTTCCGAGATTTTGATAAAAAAACAGGCAACTACCTACTCCCCTCCTATCCAGCAAGTCGCGACTTATGCTCTGTCGGTGGAATGATAAACAATAATTCTGGTGGCGAAAAATCACTAGAATTTGGCAAGACAGACAAATATGTGCCACGTATGAAATTTGTCTTCGCCGATGGTGTCGAGCGTGTTGTGAAGCCACTTAACAAAAAACAACTCGATGAGAAGATGAAGCAAAACGATTTTGAAGGCAAAGTCTATAAAGGTATGTATGAATTGCTTGAGAAGAATTACGACGTTATTCAAGCTGCAAAACCGAAAGTAAGTAAGGACTCAACCGGATATCACTTGTGGAATGTTTGGAATCGCGAGACGGGTGTGTTTGATTTGTCCCAGGCAATTATTGGGGCTCAGGGGACGCTTGGTTTTGTCACTGAAGCTACTCTCCAGCTCGTACCTCGGCAAAAGCATTCAGGGCTGCTCGTATTGTTTATGCGTGATATCGATGAACTCGGTGAGTTGATTCCGAAGATTCTTGAACACAAGCCGGCTACATTTGAGAGTTTTGACGATCAAACATTGTGGCTCAGTATCAAATTTATGCCAAGTTTTCTCAAGTTGCTCGGGCCTGCGAAGTTTATTCATTTGGTAACAAGTTTGATTCCTGACGGCTTGCAGCTACTACGCGGTATTCCGAAGTTAATACTCATGGTAGAGTTTAACGGCAATACAGAAGAAGAGGTTCGGTATAAAGTCAGCCAACTCCATAAAGACCTTTCGCACATGAAAGCCAGATACGAGATTAACGGTTTTGAAGAAAACCCTACGGAGGGCTCAAGTGAGAAGTTCTGGATCATGCGTCGCCGTAGTTTTCAGCTACTTCGAAGCAAGGTCAAGGATAAGCACACTGCTCCGTTTATCGATGATTTGATTGTCAACCCAGAACATCTGTCTGAATTCTTGCCGAAGATTCGCAAAATAATCAAAAAGTATAAGTTGTTCGCTACGATAGCGGGTCATATGGGCGATGGCAATTTCCATATCATCCCACTTATGAAGCTTGAAGATCCAAAGGACCGCAAGAAGATAATGCCGGCGATGAAAGAAGTGAATACTCTCGTGCTCAAATACGGTGGCTCGCTAAGTGGTGAGCACAACGACGGACTCGTGCGTGGGCCATGGCTTGAGCAGATGTATGGCAAGGAAGTAGTACATTTGTTCCGCGAGACAAAGAATATATTTGATCCACTGCATATCTTTAATCCACACAAAAAAGCCAATGCAACGTGGGACTATAGCTACTCACATATTCGCGAGCGATTCTAATTATTGTCCCTAGGCAGCAGTCCCCAGTGGTCGATGCCACTGACGGGTATTGCGAGACTATCTACTCGAAGAAGATTGCCTGGGGCTCCATCGAACTCTGGCCGAATAAAGTATGGGCTTGTGAGCTGTAGTGCATATGATTCTTCGCCTTGAAACTTTCCAAATACAAATCGACTGTAGTCACCTGAGACAAATGCGTAACCTTTCATATTTAGCGATTGCTGGATAGAGTCATCTAGTGCGCACAATCGGAAAGCACCAATTGCTAATCTATTTTCAGTGATTGATTCAGAAACAAGATCCTCAAGAGTATCTAGACCGAATTTCGCGACGATACCTCGGTGCTCTGGATTTATCTGGGTTAGGTCCTTTTGTAGCATTTGAGCTATGAAGAACGGATCATCCTTGCTCTTTGCATCGAGCGGTAAGGAATTGTATTCGTTTACTTCCGATACTAACTCTTGGTGATTTTGTAAAAAATCATTAAAATCGTTTTCCATGATTTGTAAGCTCCGATATTGTCATGATACCCATAAACTACGATAGGTACAACGTCGCCTATTGAAATTTGTAGGTCTGTACAGAAGACAGCGGGAATACGAGGTAGTCAGGTAGTTCGATATCTTTTTTGATATCACCATCATCGCTCAGTATGTGCGGCTCAGATATGCGGAGTGAGAGCAATGTTTGCCGGTCGCCCGTATCGTTGTTTATTAGCTGGATGCCGAGAAATGTCGCAAGCTTCCCCATCGCAAATATGCTGCCATGAAAATGTGATGCTTCAAGTATATTTCTCTTGCGAAGCTTCTCATCTGGTTCTGGTATACCAAATGCGGTATCCGCAAGAACTGCAATATTTTTGCTTAGGTATTCGCCGTAATGTTTGTAGCTTAGTTTTGTGAGTCCTCTTCGGATGAGAACCGATTGAGCCTCATCTGAGTTCGTGAGGAGATATTTGTTGATTGCACCTGCACAATCTATCGGATCTGTTGAATTTTCGACAATCGTATCGAGCGGATCCTTAGGTAGTTCGGGCAGCTGAACATCTTTCATATCTAATTCCCATTTTTTGAAATGATCTAAATTATCGAAACTCACAAAAATACTCCTCTTATGAGGAGTATTTTACGTTAATTTTGCGTTTTTCGCAATAATATTAGTCGACGACTTCGACGCCCATGCTTCGAGCTGTGCCGGCTATAGTTTTGACTGCACCATCAAGATCGATAGCGTTTAGCTGATCCATCTTTGTCTTTGCAATTTCTTCGAGCTGTGCTCGTGTAATCTTGCCAACCTTTTCGACATGTGGTTTGCCACTGCCCTTTTGGATACCGATAGCGGCGCGGATAGCGTCGTCTACTGGTTGGCCAAGGCTCTTCCATGCGAATGTTCGGTCTTCAAAGACCTGGATATGTACGATAACATCCTTGCCCATATCGGCCTTGGTTGCGTCGTTGAAAGGATTGATGAAATCCATCATGTTAAGACCCCATTGACCAAGTGTTGAACCAACTGGAGGACCAGCGGTTGCACGACCGGCAGGGATGCGTAGTTTTAGATTACCAATAATTTTCTTTGCCATATTAAAATTCTCCGAATTTTTAGTAGATGGTATACGGTAGGTGGTAAATAGGATATTTGTTGGGATTGAAGCTGACCAACTACTATTTACAAACTACTATCTACCGCAGCTTTGCTGCATATGTGCGTAACCTATTAAATATAACAGATGTCAAGCATTTTCGCAAGGTAGAAAAATGGGGCGGCTTGAGTGCCGCCCCATGCGGTCATGAGACCAGTGTGTTTCCATCGTTGAGATATTTGGCTACTTCGGGAATCTGGCGGTCATTGATGACGCCGAGAATCCGAAGTGTTTCGATCATCGCGGCAGGTAGTCTACCGCATGCCTGACGAGTAATGCCGTCTTCCATTGAGGCTAATGCCTCAACGCGACGCTCACCTCGACAGGTACGCTGTCAAGGGTAGAGGCAATTTTCGTCGAAAATGTCACAGTATTGGCACCTGAACACATGCTGCTACACTCCTCTATCGGGGTCGTTCGCGGCTCCGTGTCCAGAGTCGCTTAGATACTGTAGGATTGCAGCTCCCATGAAGGCTATAAGCCCTCCTAGTGCTCCTATGCCGATTGCGATTGCTGTCGCGGGTTTCACCGCTTCCTCTCATTTGATGGAACAATACAGCTATACTATATCATGTTTTTGTTAATACGAAAAGAGCCCGGTACTCCGGGCCTCTTCGTTTGTTTGTAGTGCTATACTTTTTTGACTTGTAGAGCGTCAAGTTCGACAGGTGTATCTCGGCCAAACATGCTGACCATGA
>JAGQNH010000146.1 GCA_020428185.1 Candidatus Saccharimonadota bacterium
CTGGCACGGTACAAGCAAACGGAGTTGAGGTAGCGACAATCAGCGGAACGCAAACGCTCACGAATAAGACGCTCACAAGCCCGAAGATTGATGAGATTTACGGTAGCAATAATGGAACTATCGTTGCCCAATTTAACGATGACACGACTGTAGCGAATTACATAACGATAAAAAGCTATGCAACAGGTGGAACCCCAGCTATCCAGCTTGGCGCTAGCGCTGATACAAACGTCGGTCTAACTATAGCTCCAAAAGGGTCCGGAAAAGTTTCAATTTATTCCACGACGGGTCAAACACCGACACTTCAAGGTACAGGTGCTGACGCCAATCACAATTTGAACCTAACTTCCAAAGGCACTGGCACCGTCCAGGCTAATGGCAACCCTGTCATCGCATCCGTTACTGCCATTCCTGCTGTTACCGGTACACCGTCAAGCAGCACTTTTCTTCGTGGAGATGGTACTTGGTCCACGCCAACTGGCGGCAGTGGTGGCATGCTCGCTCCTTGTCAGGGTATGACAGTTGGTTCTGAGACATTTACTATTTCATCTGGCAGCGTCACACAAGTCTCTGGCACAACAATCAACGGCTACACGCCAGCCATTGGCGACCGTATTCTTATTATTAATGCTCCTGCCACGACCGGCGTCGGTTCGTCCTACGCTACGACATTCCAGCCAACCAACGGTATTTATGTGGTCACTGGAAATACCACAAACCTGACCGTCACTCGTGCGAGCGACATGTCTGGATCGAACAAGCCAAATGGCATGAGTGTCCATGTGCAAAACGCCACGTGGCCAGGAGCGTGGACACTCTTCTTCGTTGAATATCCGAATGACGCCTCTGCATTCACCTGGGGAACGACTGGTATTTCATTCAAATATTCCGGTGGCATAGGTGGTCAGATGCAGCAAGTTTGGCTAGCAAATAACGGCCTTGGCTTTAACGTATGGAACGGTACGGGCTGGACAAAATTCAGCGCTGCAACGAACGCTGGTACGCAAACGCTGACGCTACCGGCAACGGCCACATCTGACACGCTTGTCGGTCAGGCATCGACAGACACATTGACGAATAAGACTTTGACATCTCCCAAGATTAATCAGGTTAATGATACGAATGGCAATACTTCGATTAATTTGACTGCTACTTCGAGTGCAGTAAATTACGTTAATATCACGAATACCGCTACTGGCAGCGGGCCGTCTGTCGCAGTAGCGGGTAGTGATACCAATATCGACTTGAACCTCGATACAAAGGGTAGTGGCTCTGTGTATGCCAATGGCGATATTGTCATGACATCCCAGTCGCTGTACCCGCTTTTCATGGATTCTGGCCGGTTTGAACCGTTTCCGCAAATCTTGTGTCACAACAATTGGGCATTAAATTCAGGCGATATGCCTATGACGCTCTTTACTCCGACTGCAAACATGACCGTCAGCAATATTCTTTCTATGACAGCTGGAGGCACCTCTTCGCAGTCAGGAGCGACTGCCTGTAAAGTCGCTATTTTCCGGGTGGATGATCTTGGTGTGTGGCCGGCCGATATGACATGTATTGCTCGCTCAGCAAATAAGGCAGATAGGTGGAATGGTGCTCTGCTCGATACCGCTCCGATTGTCGACGACGGTGCAGCGTCGCCGAATTCTATATCATCGGTAAACCTTACTGCCGGTCAGATGTACGCAGTTGGATTTATGTCGGTTGGTCATACGGGGAGCATACAACTCGCTGCTATGGGGGTTTATCGCCCGTGGACTCTTGAGCCGCACATTGGTTACTTTGGTGATGGTAGCTATTCGGATATTCCGGTAAATCTCACGGGTGGCTGGATAGAAGAGTGGACTTATGTGTGGTTTGGTCTGACGTAAAATAATCGTTTTTCATTATTCTCAATTTCACTCAATAATAATTAGCACTCTTGACATCCGAGTGCTAATTTTTTACACTCATAGTATTGGCAATCTACATGGTAGAGTGCTAAAATAGAATAAGAAAGAACTTAACAAATAATACGTAAATGCACGGGAACGGGCTTTTATATTCTCACTAGATATGCAGGGGCATGACTAGGGAGACGGAGCGAAGCGCGGAGCAAGCTGTAGATGATACTACTGCTTGCGAGCACTGGAGCTCCAACGAAGCTAGTCGTTCCTAAGCTTTAGGAAAGGGCGAGCTTTGCTTGGCTGACTAAAGCGGTGCATATGTAGGAGGATATAAAAGTGGGTAAAATCATTGGAATCGATTTAGGTACTACTAACTCTGCCATGGCCTACATGGTAGCTGGCAAGCCAGAAGTCATAGCAAATGCCGAAGGTAACCGCACGACGCCTTCTGTCGTGGCTATCAACAAAAAGGGCGATCGTTTGGTTGGTCAGGTGGCTCAGCGCCAGCGCGTGACCAACGCCGAAAACACCATTTACGGCGTGAAGCGACTTATTGGTCGTAAGTTTGGCGACAAAGAAGTCCAGAAAGATCACGACATCATGCCATACGCAATCGTCAAAAAGGGCGACGGCGTCGCAGTTAAGATGGGCGACAAAGACTACACTCCAGAAGAAGTGAGCGCCATGATCCTTAGTAAGCTCAAGGCAGATGCCGAAGCATTTCTAGGAGAAAAAGTCACCGAAGCGGTTATTACCGTTCCTGCGTACTTCGATGACTCGCAAAGGCAAGCCACCAAAGACGCCGGCAAGATCGCCGGGTTGGAAGTCGCTCGGATCATCAACGAACCGACCGCGGCGGCCATGGCGTATGGTCTCGACAAAGAGCAAGCCGAGAAGAAGATCATCGTCTTCGACTTGGGCGGCGGCACCTTCGAC